>NZ_JBFAAF010000013.1:64997-133812 GCF_040639595.1 Micromonospora sp. NPDC023814 | reverse complement strand
CCAACAAAAACTTTGTTGAAACAGTCATCCCGACAACAAATGTTGCCAAAGGAATCCAAAACCAGCCAAACCAAAAGGCCTGACCAGTCCCGGGAAATAAATCAATTTGGCACTGGCTTATCAAGCACCCTGTTGAGTTCTCAAAGAACAACCACACACCACTCGGGCGTCCCGCATCGTGGGAACCCGCTTGGGGCAACTCCTCTACCTTACTCGGCTCACTTCGCGTTGTCAACCTCGTGGCCGAGATGATCAACGTTCGGTGCTCCAGATCCACGATGACGCACGCCGTATAACGGCGGTCGTTTCTGTCGTGGGAAACCGCAGACCGGCCGATCGCCGCTCTGCGGCTATCCGCCCGGCTCCTGCCGGCTTCAGCACTCTACCCGGTCAGTCTCGCGATCGCAACCCCGTGTCGGAGTGTCTTCGCACCGCCCGATCCCAGTCCCGCTCGGCGTCTCCGCCACGAGCCTGGTACCCGTTGTCAGCCGGTTTGTCCGGCCTCCCGCGTGCAGAGAGAAAGTTACGCGTACTGCCCCGGGAAGGCAAATCAGCGTCCGTCACTGCCTGGCTGTCGCCGGCGGAGGCGGTCCCGCATTCGTGATGGCGGCACAGGGTCCGCACGGGGCTCCGCCGTGCCAGAGTGTTCGTCATGGACGACCTCACCCGCCCCCGGACGGCGGTGCTCGCCGAGGACGCGCTGCTCGGGCTGCTGCTGCCGTTCTGGCAGTTGGTCATCGGCGCCTTCGTGCTCTTCGTCCTCGTGGTGTCGGTGGCACGGCTGGCCCGACGGGGGCGGTCCCGGATGACGACGGCCCTCCTCGTCACGGCCGCGGCGATCGCCGGCTTCGCCGTGGTGGGCGTACTGCTGCAGGGCTGAGGGCCTACAGGCGCCGGTTAGCCAGGCTCGGCAACTCGGCACGGATGGTCCGCAGCCGGTCGAGATCGAGGTCTGCGACGGCAACACCCGGGCCGTCGGGCACCTGGGTGAGCACCGTCCCCCACGGGTCGACCACCATGCTGCGCCCGAAGCAGGTCCGGCCCGGGTCGTGATCGCCGGTCTGCCCCGCCGCGGCGACGAAACACTGGTTCTCGATCGCCCGCGCGCGCAGCAGCACCTCCCAGTGGTCCCGCCCGGTGTGCAGCATGAAGGCCGCCGGCACCACCAGCAACTGGGCGCCGCCGTCCGTGGCGAGCTGCCGGTACAGCTCCGGGAAGCGGAGGTCATAGCAGATCGACAGCCCGACGCGGAGCCCCTCGACGTCGACCACCACCGGCTGGTCGCCGGGAGCGACGGTGGCGGACTCCAGATAGGAGACCCGGCCGGGGATCTCCACGTCGTACAGGTGGATCTTGCGGTAGGTGGCCGCGAGCGCTCCGGAGCGGTCGAGGACCAGGGTGGTGTTCCAGGTGCGGGCCGGGTCCGGCCCGCGCTCGTGGATCGACCCGGCGATCACCCAGATGCCCAGCCGGCGCGCGACGCCGGCGAAGAACTGCCCCACCTCGCCATCCACCGGCTCCGGCTCGGGCAGCCCGGCGGCGGGGCCGAGGTAGTCGACGTACTCCGGCAGGAGGGCGACGTCCGCGCCGGCCGCGGCCGCGCGCTCCAGCAGGGCCTCGGCGGCCGCGAGGTTGGCCTTACGGTCGTCCCGGGCGTTGAGCTGGCAGACGGCGACACGCATGGGGATCAGCGTACGACCGGACCGGGCCACGGCGCGACAGCGGCAACCGTCGAACACTGCGCCCCGGTCTCGCCTCGTCCGCTGCCGACGCTCACCGCCCCTGGAAACGCCGACCGCGCCCGACCTCGGCGGAGGGGGCGCGGTGGCGGTGGCGGTGGTTCAGGCCGACTTCTCCTCGCGGTCCCGCCGGGCGCGGCGGCCGGTGAACTCGCGGGGCACGATCGTCGGGTTCACGTTCTCCAGGACCACCTCGCGGGTGATCAGCACCCGCGCGGCGTCGGGGTTGCTCGGCACCTCGTACATCACGGAGAGCAGGACCTCTTCCATGATCGCGCGCAGGCCGCGGGCGCCGGTGCCGCGCAGCATCGCCTGGTCGGCGATCGCCTCCAGCGCCGGCTCCTCGAACTCCAGCTCGACGCCGTCGAGCTCGAAGAGGCGCTGGTACTGCCGGACGAGGGCGTTGCGCGGCTCGGTGAGGATGCGCACCAGCGCGGTGCGGTCCAGGCTGCGCACGTTGGTGATCACCGGGAGCCGGCCGATGAACTCGGGGATCAGCCCGAACTTCAGCATGTCCTCCGGCATGACCTGGCTGAAGATGTCGTCGGTCGACCGCTCGCTGACCGACCGGAGCCGGGCGCCGAAGCCCGTGCCGCCGTGGCCGGTGCGGGCCTCGATGATCTGGTCGAGCCCGGCGAAGGCACCGCCGCAGATGAACAGCACGTTGGTGGTGTCGATCTGGATGAACTCCTGGTGCGGGTGCTTGCGCCCGCCCTGCGGCGGCACGTTGGCCACCGTGCCTTCCAGCATCTTGAGCAGCGCCTGCTGGACACCCTCGCCGGAGACGTCCCGTGTGATCGACGGGTTCTCCGACTTGCGGGCGATCTTGTCGACCTCGTCGATGTAGATGATGCCGGTCTCGGCGCGCTTGATGTCGTAGTCCGCCGCCTGGATCAGCTTGAGGAGGATGTTCTCCACGTCCTCGCCCACGTAGCCGGCCTCGGTGAGCGCGGTGGCGTCGGCGATGGCGAACGGCACGTTCAGCATCCGCGCCAGCGTCTGCGCCAGGTGGGTCTTGCCGCACCCCGTCGGGCCGAGCAGCAGGATGTTGGACTTGGCCAACTCGACGGCGTCGCTGCCGGAACCCGGCGCGCCGGCCGCATCGGCCTGGATCCGCTTGTAGTGGTTGTAGACCGCGACGGCGAGCGCCTTCTTGGCCTGGTCCTGCCCGACCACGTAGTTGTCGAGGAACTGGCAGATCTCCATCGGCTTGGGAAGCTCTTCCCACTTCACCTCGCCGGACTCGGCCAACTCCTCCTCGATGATCTCGTTGCAGAGATCGATGCACTCGTCGCAGATGTAGACCCCTGGGCCCGCGATGAGCTTCTTGACCTGCTTCTGCGACTTGCCGCAGAAGGAGCATTTCAGTAGGTCGCCGCCGTCACCGATCCGTGCCACCTACGTTCTCCCTGCACTCATCGGCCGGAGACCCGGCCCTGACCTGCGGACGGTACGCCGCCCGCCTCGTTCACCCAGCCGGAGGACCGGCGGAGCGGTACAGACCCGACGTTACCCGCTGGCGGAGTTTTCTCCGACCCCCAAAACGGGTGTGTCAGACGGTCGGCCGGGAGCGGACTCCCGGCCGACCTCGACGCGAAACTGCTCAGCTGGCGGCGTTGGCCGCCAACAGGCCCTTCTTGCGGCTGGTGAGGATGGTGTCCACCAGCCCGTACTCCCGGGACTCCTCGGCCGTCATGATCTTGTCACGGTCGATGTCCTTGCGGACCTTCTCCATCGGCTGGTTGCAGTGCCGGGAGAGCATCTCCTCGAGCTGGGTCCGCATCCGCAGGATCTCCCGGGCCTGGATCTCGATGTCCGAGCCCTGCCCGTAGCCGCCCTCGGTGGCCGGCTGGTGGATGATGATCCGCGAGTTCGGCAGCGCCATGCGCTTGCCCGGGGTGCCGGCGGCCAGCAGCACGGCCGCGGCGCTCGCGGCCTGGCCGAGGCAGACCGTCTGGATGTCCGGCCGGACGTACTGCATGGTGTCGTAGATCGCCGTCATGGCGGTGAACGAACCACCCGGCGAGTTGATGTACATGATGATGTCGCGGTCCGGGTCGGTGCCCTCGAGCGTCAGCAGCTGCGCCATCACGTCGTTGGCCGACGCGTCGTCGACCTGGACGCCGAGGAAGATGATCCGGTCCTCGAAGAGCTTGTTGTACGGGTTCGACTCCTTGACCCCGTACGACGTGCGCTCGACGAACGACGGCAGGACGTAGCGGTTGTGCACGGCCGCGAACTGCGGCGGCAGGCTCAGGTCGGTCATCGTCAGCTCCTCAGCTCAGGGTCCCGGCGCCTTCCGGAACCTGCGTGGCTCCGGTGATCACCTTGTCGATGAAGCCGTAGTCCGTGGCCTCCTGGGCGGTGAACCAGCGGTCGCGGTCGGAATCCGCCTCGATCTGCGCCTGGCTCTGCCCGGTGTGGAAGGCGACCCGCTCCTGGAACATCCGCTTGGTGTAGAGCATCTGCTCCGCCTGGATGGCGATGTCCGACGCCGTGCCGCCCATGCCGCCGGACGGCTGGTGCATCATGATCCGCGCGTGCGGCAGGGCGTAACGCTTGCCCTTGGTGCCGGCGCAGAGCAGCAGCTGGCCCATCGAGGCCGCCATGCCCATCGCCACGGTCGACACGTCGTTGTCGATGAACTGCATCGTGTCGTAGATCGCCATGCCCGAGTAGACCGAGCCACCCGGCGAGTTGATCCACAGGTTGATGTCGCGGTCCGGGTCCTCCGCGGCGAGCAGCAGGAGCTGCGCGCAGATGCGGTTGGCGACCTGGTCGGTCACCTCGCTGCCCAGGAAGATGATCCGCTCCTTGAGCAACCGGTTGTAGACCGAGTCATCGAGGTTGCCAATGTTGTCGCCACCGCGGGCCTCGATCGCCCGGAGCGGCATCGCTTGCATGTGCATGTCGGTCATGGCAGCCCTTCGCTCTCCGTACCGTCCTACCCGACACTAACCGCTCAGCCTGGTGGCAGAGTCCCGGTCCGGGCAGTGTTCGCTAACAGCGCAGCCCTGGAGACGTACCCCGGAAAGGGATCGGGCCGCCGCCCACCGCAAGCGGCGGACGGCGGCCTCACCCGACGATCAGTGCTCGTGGTTGTGCTCGGCCTCGCTCTCGGCGCGGAGGGCGTCGAGCGTCACCTCGTTGCCGGCCGAGTCCTTGATCTTGATGCGCTCCATGACCGAGGCCAGGGCCTTGCCGCGCCGCACGTCCCCGAAGACGGCGCCGGCCGCGCCGGAGCGGACCAACTGGTCGTAGTACTGCTGCGGGGCCATCCCGGCGCGCTGGGCCCGGTGCACGATCTCGTGACCGAACTCGTCGTCGCTGACCTGGACCTCCTCGGCGTCGGCGAGGGTGTCCAGCAGCAGCTGGATCTTGACGCCCTCGGTCGCCGCCTCGGTCAGCTCGGCGTCGATCTGCTCCTCGGTCTTCTCCTCGGCCGCCAGGTATTCCTCCAGGGAGGCCCCGATGCGCTCGAGCTGGTCGACCATCGCCTGCTTGCGGCTCTCGACCTCCTCGCGGACGACCCCCTCCGGCGCCGGCACCTCGGCGGCGGCGACGAGCTGCTCCAGGGCCTTGTCGCGGGCGGCGTAGATCTGCTCGACCCGCTTGCCCCGGGTGACCCGCTCGCGCAGGTCCCCGCGCAGCTCCTCGATGCTGTCGAACTCGCTCGCCATCTGGGCGAACTCGTCGTCGAGCTCCGGCAGCTCCTTCTCCTTGACCGTGCGGACGGTCACCGCCACCTCGGCGTCGCGGCCGGCGAAGTCGCCGCCGACGAGCTGGGTGGTGAAGGAGGTGCTCTCGCCGGCGGACAGGCCGACGACGGCCTCGTCCAGACCCGGGAGGAGCTGCTTGCTGCCGACCTCGTGGGAGATGTTGCTCGCCTGGCCGCCCGGCACGTCCTCGCCGTCGACGGTCGCGTTCAGGTCGATCTGGACGTAGTCGCCCTCCTGGGCGGCCCGCTCGACGGTCTTCAGGGTGGCGAAGCGCTCGCGCAGGTTCTTCACCTGCTCGTCGATCTCGCTGTCGTCGATCTGCAGCTCGTCGACGGTCACCTCGATGGTGGCCGGGTCCGGCAGGGTGATCTCCGGGCGGACGTCGACCTCGGCGGTGAAGTTCAGCGAGTCGCCGTCGTTGAACTCGGTGATCTCGACCTCGGGGCGGCCGAGCGTCTTCAGGTCGTGCTCGCGGACGGCGGCGAGGATGTTCTGCGGGATGGCCTCCTGGACCGCCTCGTTGAGGACGGTGCCCCGGCCGACCCGCTGGTCGATCACGGCCGCCGGAACCTTGCCCTTGCGGAAGCCGGGAACCTGGACCTGCTGCCCGATCTCCCGGTACGCCTTCTTGAGGCTCGGCTCGAGCTCGACGAACGGCACCTCGATGGCGAGCCGCACGCGCGTCGGGCTCAGAGTCTCGACGGTGCTCTTCACAGGCGTACTCCTTGACGGATCTCGGTTTTAGTCTGGGCGTGATAAGCCCATCGAGTGTAGGCGAGCCGGCCGGGCGCACCGGCAGCGGCCGGGGACCGCGCGAAGGGCGACCCCGGCGACCGGCCGCGGACGACAGTCGGGGTGGCGGGATTTGAACCCACGGCCCCTCGCTCCCAAAGCGAGTGCGCTACCAAGCTGCGCCACACCCCGTGGCGACGAGCAGTCTATGCGGTCGCGGCCCGCGCGACGTGCCGGGGCGTCACCCAACGCGCCGAACGGGGACCAACCGGACACCGGGTGCGCCAGCCACCCCCTGCACCGGACGGCGGCACGCGCCGCGCCGGGATACGGCTGAGCGACGGGGTGGACCATTGGGTACGCTGTCGGCGCGTCCCGCAACGTCGGGGCGTACGCGGGCGTAGCTCAATGGCAGAGCTTCAGTCTTCCAAACTGACGGTGCGGGTTCGATTCCCGTCGCCCGCTCCACAGCTTCCGGCCCAGGTCAACGGCAATCCGCGCCCGATCCTGGGCCGGTCGACTGCTGCGCCACTGCGTGCGCTCAGGTCACAACGGTGACGGGTCGTCCCTCAGGCGGCTGTACAGGTACCCGTCGCACCACCGGCCGTCCCGGAACTCACACGCTCGCACCACGCCCTCCAACTGGAATCCGGCCTTCTCCAGAGACTTCTGTTCGGCGATGTTCTCTGGGTGCGTGCCGGCCTGGATGCGCTGTAGCGGCGTGTGTGTGAACAGGTAGTCGCACAGCATCGCCTGCGCCCGCCAGCCGATCCCGTGCCCGCGCCACTCCGGCAGCAGCGCGATCCCGATCTCCCAGTGCTTGGTCGGGCCGCCGAAGTCCCGCAGCGCCCAACTCACGAACCCGGCCGCGACCTGTTCTTCCTCTATCTCGACCATGAGCCGGCTGCTTTCCGCCCCGACGTAGCTATCGGTGGCGAAGCGCCGCGCCGGTTCCTGCGGGTCCCTGAATCCAGTCCAGTCCAGACCGATGAGGCCAGGCTCTGTCGCGAATCTACGGAACATGGCCAGGTCTTCCTCGACGACCGGCCGTAACCGAATGGTGTGTTCGCTCGGCATGTCATCGCCCGTTCCCCGATGGACGAGGACGCTCCTGGGCGCCCCATCGTGGGCAACCCTACTGGCGCTGGCCACGAGGACTGGTCGACCGACGCCTGCGGGACCAGGGTCTTGCTGTGCGGGCCGCCGTGGGCGATTCGTGGGCCCGGCGGGGAAAAAGCGATAGGAAGCAGGCATGTCCAGCGAGCCGGAGCCGGGCCTGGTGCCCGAGCACCTGTGGCCCGGCCATGCCGGTGATCCCACCATCGTGACGGTCGACGGGCAGGACTTCCGTGTTGGCGTACGCGCCGGGGAGCCCGGCACGTACGACTTCGACTGGCTCAGCGGGCCGCACGAATACGGCTTTGGGCTTCCCCGGTCTGACGGCTGCGCGATGAGCCGGCCCGAGATGGAGGAGGCCATCCGCAACTTCCTCGCCCAGATCGATCCCGCTACCGGCTATCTGGCGGAGTGACGGCAACCGGCGTGGTCATGGGCGGCAGCGCCGGCCGGTAGCCACGCGACGGCCCGCCGCGCCGGGGGCCTCGGGGCGAGATCGGCGCCGGTGCGGCTGCTGCGTACCATGCGGGGCCGGGCATCCCCTCGTCCCGCGGAGGTATCGGCAGATGGCAGGCCAGCACGAGGGGTACGCCCTCGGCGTCGACCTCGGCACGTCGCACACCGTCGCCGTGCTGCGCCGGCCGGACGGGCACACCCGCCCGCTGCTGGTGGACGGCCAGCCGATCATCCCCTCCGGCGTGTACGCCGACGCGGACGGGCTGCTGCACGCCGGCCGGGACGCCCAGCGGCTGGCCCGCACCGATCCGGGCCGGTACGAGCCCAACCCGAAGCGGCGCATCGACGAGCCCGCGGTGTCGCTGGGCGACCGCCGGTATCCGCCGGCCGAGTTGCTGGCCGCGATGCTGCACGCGGTGGCCCGGGCGGCCGTCGAGGCGGTCGGCTTCCTGCCCCCGGCGGTGCTCACCTGCCCGGCGACCTGGGACGCTGCCCGGCGGCAGGTGCTCGCCGACGCCCTGGCCGTGGCCGGGTGGCCGTCCGCGGCCGAGCACACGCTCTCCGGCCCCACCCCACCGGGCACCCGGCTGCTACGGGAGCCGGTCGCCGCCGCCCGCTACTACACCCAGGTGCTGCGCCGGCCGGTGCCGGTGGGCGGGGCGATCGCCGTGTTCGACTTCGGCGCCGGCACCCTGGACGTCGCCGTGCTCCGCAACGAGGGCGCCGACCCGTGGGGCGACTCGGGGTTCAGCGTGGTCGCCGCGGGCGGCGCCGACGACCTCGGCGGCCTGGACGTCGACGCGGCCCTGCTGGGCCGGCTCGGCGAGTTGGTCGCGGGCGACCATCCGGCGCAGTGGCAGCGGCTGGTCCACCCGCAGTCGGCGACGCAGCGGCGGGAGCAGCACGAACTCTGGGAGAACGCCCGGGGCGCGAAGGAGATGCTGTCCCGCGCGACGGCCGCGCCGGTGGCCGTGCCGGGGGTGGAGGCGGTCGTCACCCTCACCCGCGCCGACCTGGAGCGGGTGGCCGCGCCGCTGTTGGGCCGGGCGGTGGCGGTGACCCGGGAGGTGATCGGCGCGGCCGGCCTCGACCCGCAGCAGCTCGCCGGCCTGTTCCTGGTCGGCGGCGCCACCCGGATGCCGATGGTGGCCCGGCTCCTGCACGCCGAGCTGGGCATCGCCCCTACCGTGCTGGAGCAGCCGGAGCTGCCGGTCGCCGAGGGGGCGCTCACCGACCTGCCCCTGCCCCGACGCCCCCGCGGCGCCGCCGCCTTCGCCGCGCCCGCGCAGGCCGGATCCGCTGCGCCGCCCCAGCCAGGACCAGCGCCGGCGCAGCACCCAGGACCGGTCGCGCCGGCGCAGGCCGGGCCTACGGGCCCGGCGCAGGCCGGGTCCGGCGGACCGGCGCAGCAGGCCGTCGGGCCGGCGCTGCCCCAGCCCGCCGGGCCCGTGGGCCCCACGCCGACCGTTGTCGCCGGGCCGGAAGGCGTCACGCCGGCTCTCCCCGCCGGACTGGCGCCCACCCTGGTCGCGGGTGCGTCGACCACGCCGACCGTGCCCGCCGCACCGGCCCCGACCACGCCGTACGGACCGCCGGGCGCCGCCCCGCCCGGGAGCCCGGTGCCGGGCCCGCCGCCGGCCGCCGCACCCGCCGGTCAGGGCCAGCACGGCGGTCACGACGGACACGGCCAGCACAGCGGTCATGGCGGTCATGGCGGTCAGCCGTTGGGCGTGCCCGGACCGCCTCAGGCGGGCGGATGGGCGCCCGGCGTACCCCCGGCGAGCCTGTCCGCCGGGTCGGGCGCGTCGCCGGCGGCATGGCCGGGCGTACCCGTCTCCGGCACGCCGGTGTCGCCGCCGCCCGGCGCCGGCCCGACCGCGCCCGCGTTCCCCCGCCGCCGGGCGCTGTGGATCACAGCCGGGGCCGTCGTCGCCCTCGTCGGCGCGGTGACCGCGGCGGTGCTCTACCTGGCCCGGGACCGCTACCCCGCCCTGGAGTTCCGGGCCGCCGTCGCCGTGGTGGAGCGGGTGGCAGCCGGGGACGACCGGCCGGAGGCGATGTTCACCGCGGTGCTCGGCGACCGGGCGTACCTCGCGCACCCGCTCGACGACGGGCGGCTGGAGGTGGTGGCGGTCGACGCCGACACCGGCGGAGAGAAGTGGCGAAAGCCGACCGAGGCGTCCGCCGAGCGGTGGGAGCGGATCGTCGCGCTGCCCGGCGCGGTGGTGGCCTTCGCCGACGCCATCGGCGACGACACCCCCCGGGACCTGGTGCTGCTCGACGGCGCCTCCGGCGACGAGCGGTGGCACCGGCCCGTCCTGGGCAACGACGAGGTCTTCTTCGGCGAGGACGTCGCGGTGCTGGTCGACCAGACCGAGAAGCGGCTGGTCGGGCTGCGCCTGAGCGACGGCGGGGAGACGTGGACGCAGCCCAGCCCGCAGGACGAGTACGGCGGGGCCCGCACCAGCGTCCACCCGGTCACCACGGACGAGGCGCTGGGCGGCCCGGCCTTCGTCGACGGCTCGCCGCGCGACCCCTGGCGCGGCGAGGTCCGCCGGCTCGTGCAGGTGGGCGCGGACCGTTCCGTCCGGGTGGTCGACATGGGCAGCGGCCGCATCGTCCACAGCCATGCCGGCGTGGCCGACCAGGACGACCTGGTGGTGGCGCACGAGGACCGCCTCTACGTCGCCCGCGACGAGGCCGGCTACCAGTTGCTGGCGTACGAGTTGACAACCGACGCCCAGCCGAAGGTGCTGTACACGGCCAGGGACGACCGCAAGCGGCCGAAGGCGCTGGTGCCCTGCGGCGAGCACCGGGCCTGTCTGCTGGAGACCACGGGCGGCGAGGACGAGAGCACCGAGGTGGTGGCGGCGGCCGAGGAGAAGATGGCCCACTGGCCGGCGCCGGAGGCGACCCGGTTGGTGCCGCTCGGCGAGCACCTGCTGGTCCGGCGGACCTCCTCGGAGTCGGTCAGCACCCTGTTCGACCCGGACGGTCGCGCGGTGCTGCGGGACCGGCGGGGGGTGGCGGTCCGGCTCGACGGGGGCAACCTGCTCGTCTTCGCCGACCCGCCGAGCTCCGTCGAGGACGACCGCAGCGTCGCCGGGGTGGCGGCCGGCTCGGGAGCGGTGACCGAGATGGGCGAGTTGGTGGGCGTACGCAGCGAGACGTGCTCGTGGAACACCAGCGTGATCGCCTGCGGCGCCAAGGAGGACTTCGTGCTCTACCGGTTCGCCGACCGTTAGCCGAATCCCAACAACCATTCAGATCGATCTATATAACCGATAGCCTCCTCTCAACGGCCAGGCCGCCCCGCGTCCGGTCACGAGCCGGCGCGGGGCCGACAGGAGGAGGACCGGCATGACACTTCCCCGTACCCGGCGGTGGCGGGCCCGCGCGGTGGGCGTACTCGCCCTCGCCGCCGCGCTCGTCGCCACCGTGGGCACCCCCGCCACCGCGGCCCCCGGCGTCGAGATCCGGCACGCCGACGACGCGAACGCCGTGACCGACGGCTACGTCGTGGTGCTCCGGGACGGCAGCGTCGGCCGGCACGCCGGCGACCGGCAGGTTGCGGTCAGAAACGTCGCGGACCGGCTGGCCGACCACTACGGCGCCACCCTCGGCCACGTCTACGGCCACGCGCTCACCGGCTTCGCGGCGCGGCTGCCGGAGCGCGCGGCCCGTCGGCTCGCCGCCGACCCGGCCGTGGCGTACGTGGAGCGGGACCGGGTGGTCACCCTCGTCGGGCCGGGCGTCCAGCTCAACCCGCCGTCCTGGGGCCTGGACCGGATCGACCAGCGCAGCCTCCCGCTCGACGGCCGGTACGCCTACCCGAACACCGCGCACAACGTGCACGCGTACGTCATCGACACGGGCCTGCGGCGCACCCACACCGACTTCGGCGGGCGGGCCGGCGTGGGGGTGGACCTCGTCGACGGCGGCCCGGCGGACGACTGCAACGGCCACGGCACCCACCTGGCCGGCACCGTCGGCGGCACGCGGCACGGGGTGGCGAAGGAGATCCAGCTGCGCCCGGTGCGGGTGCTGAACTGCGCCGGCAGCGGCACCTTCTCCCAGGTCATCGCCGGGGTGGACTGGGTCACCGCGAACGCGGTCCGGCCGGCGGTCGCGCTGCTGGCGCTCGGCGGCGGGGCCAGTGCGGCCCTCGACTCGGCCGTGAACCGGTCGATCTCGTCCGGCGTCACCTACGTCGTCACGGCCGGCAGCTCGAACGCCAACGCCTGCAACTACTCTCCCGCCCGGGTGCCGGCGGCGCTCACCGTGGCCGGCACCACCAGCACCGACGGCCGGATGCCGAGCGGCAACTACGGCAGTTGCCTCGACCTGTACGCCCCCGGCGCCAACATCACCTCCACCTGGCACACCAGCGACACGGCGGTGGCCACCATCAGCGGCGGGTCGATGGCCGCCGCGCACGTCGCCGGGTGCGCCGCGCTCGCCCTCTCGGCCAATCCCACCTGGACCCCCGCCCAGGTGGCCGCCTACCTGAACGGCAGGGCGACCACCGGGGTCGTCAGCGGCGTGGTCGCCGGCACCCCGAACCGCCTGCTCTACTGCGGCGCCTGACCTGGGAACGCCGGGGCCACCGGCACCGGCGCCGCCGAGCCGGCGCCGGGCGGTCATCCTGCCGGCGCTCGGCCGGGTCACCCGCATCCCGACGTCCGCCCGCGCGACCCGTCGATCCCGCGGCCGCGCGGGCGGATCGTCCGCCCGAACGGTCGACACCGGCGATCGGGCCGGGGTCGATGCGGTACCGGCACGAGGACGGTCGCACCTCCGGCATGGCGGCGGGCGGTCCGCCGGGCACCGGGTACGCCTCGCCGGCGGCGCGGCGACGGCCGCGCGCAACATCGATGCTCATCGACGGTTGTCGCTGAAGACGTCTGCGGCTACCGTCGAATCCAGTGACGATCGACTATATGGTCATCGGCGCGGGCATCGCGGGCGCCAGCGCCGGACACCACCTCGCCGCGTACGGCAGCGTGCTGCTGGCCGAGATGGAACACGTCCCCGGCCAGCACTCCACCGGCCGCTCGGCCGCCCTGTTCTCCGAGTACTACGGCGGGCCGGTGGTGCGCGGGCTGACCCGGGCCAGCCGGGGCTTTCTCAACGCCCCGCCGCCGGGGTTCGCCGACCATCCGCTGCTCACCCCGCGCGGCGTGCTCAGCCTCTGCCCGCCGGGCGCCGAGGACGAGTTCGACGCGGCGCTGCGCGACGGGGCCGACGTGGACCCGCCGGCCCGCGAGATCGACCTGGCCGAGGTGGCCGCGTACTGCCCGGTGGTGCGGCCCGGGTGGTGCCGGCGGGCGATGGTGAAGCCGGCCGCCCGGGACCTCGACGTCGCCGCGCTGCACCAGGGATACCTGCGGGGCATCCGCGCGGCCGGCGGCCGGGTGGTGTGCGGCGCCCCGGTCCGCCGGCTGCGGCGGGCGGGCGGGGCGTGGCGGGTCACCACCGACGCCGGCGAGGTCACCGCGCGGGTCGTCGTCAACGCGGCGGGCGCCTGGGCCGACGAGGTCGCCGCGGCGGCCGGCGTACGACCGGTGGGGCTGACCCCGCTGCGGCGCACCGCCTTCCTCGTGGACGCGCCGGCCGGCGTCCCGGCGACGGACTGGCCGATGGTCAACGACGTGGCCGGCACCTTCTACTTCAAGCCGGAATCGGGGCGCCTGCTGGTCTCCCCGTCCGACGCCACCCCGGCGCCGCCCGGGGACGCCCGCCCCGACGACCTCGACGTGGCGATCGGCGCCGAGCGGGTGCAGGAGGCCACCACGCTGAGCTTCCGCCGGGTCCACCGGGCCTGGGCCGGTCTGCGGACCGCCGCCCCGAACGACGTGCCGGTGATCGGCCCGGCGCCCGAGGCGCCGGACTTCCTCTGGCTGGCGGGGCTGAGCGGCTACGGCGTCCAGACGGCGCCCGCGGCGGGCGCACTGCTCGCCGCGCTGGCGGCCGGCGCCCCACCACCCGTCGACCCCGCCCCGCTCTCCCCCGCCCGCTTCCCCTGACCACCCGAGGGGTCAGTGGGGGCGTTGGCCCACCAGCGAGCGACGGGGCAGCATCGTCCACGCCGAGATGCCCGCCGACACCAGCGCCGCCAGCAGCATCACCTGGAAGACCGCCGGATAGCCGGCCGCGCTGGCGACCAGGCCGGCCAGCGGCGCCCCGGCCACCAGGCCCAGGTCCCAGAACGACGTGAACGCGCCGAGCGCCGCCCCCTGGTGCGCCGGGTCGGTCCGGTTGATCACGAGCAGGGCCAGCGCCGGGAAGAGCAGCGAGAGCCCGGCGCCGATCACCAGCCCGCCGACGACCGCGACCACGAGATTCGGCGCGACCGCGACCAGGAACAGCCCCACCGCCTCCACCAGCGCCGATGCGACCGCCACCCGGCCGGCGCCGAGCCGGTCGGGCAGCCCGCCCACGAACAGCCGGACCCCGACGTAGGTGAAGCCGAACGCGTTGAACGCGGCGATCCCGTTCTCGATGCCCCGGTCGGCCAGGTGCAGGGCGACGAACGCGGCCAGTGCGGCGTACCCGAACCCGGCCAGGGAGAGCGCGACGCCCGGGGCGACCGCGCTGCGCGGCAGGATGCCGGCCGGGCCCTTCGGTTCCGGCTGCTGCGGCCGGGGGCGGACGGCCACGAGCGCGGCCCCGGCCAGCGCCGCCAGGACCGCGAACAGCCACACGGCGGGGTAGCCGCCCGAGGTGCGCAGCAGCACCGCGCCGAGCAGCGCGCCGAGCGTGATGCCCAGCCACATGTGGATGCCGTACAGGCCGACGACGCGGCCCCGCCGGTCGGCCGGCGCGAGCGCCACCAGCCAGGCGGCGCCTGCGGTGTAGACGGCCGCCTCCCCCACACCGTGCAGGACCCGGACGCCGACCAGCACGCCGACGTTGCCGGCCACCAGGTAGGCCGCGGCGGCGGCCGCGCACACGGCCGCCCCGGCCAGCATCACCGTGCGGTACCCGTGCCGGTCGCCGAGCCGGCCGGCGATGGGCCGGGCGATCACGGCGGAGACCGCGATCGCGGCGATCACCACGCCCACCTCGACCCGGTTGCCGTCGAGTTCGTCGAGGACGTAGAAGGGCAGCACGGCCAGGGACGCGCCGACGCCGAGCAGGCAGAGGAAGATGGCGCCGAACAGCGGCACGATGGGCCGGTAGAACGAGAGTTTCCCGCCGGTCGTGGTCATGCGGTGACGCTCCTAGGCCGGTACGACGTGGAAGAAGTGGGTCGGCAGATGCACGGCCAGGCCCTCGTGGATCTCGGCGCAGACGGCCGGGCCGTCGGTGGCGAAGGTGCCCGGCGGCGGGGTCGCCACGCGGATCGCGGAGCGCCCGGCGTCGAGCAGGCGCGCCGCCATCGCGAAGTCGCCCACCACCGCCTCGCCCGGCGCCACCATCCGGGTACGGCTGATCAGGACGCCGTTGCGGTGCAGGTCCGCCAGCAGCGCGTCGCGCCCGAGCAGGTGGGTGTAGTAGTCCCTCGGGTTGACGATCATCGCGTGCGGGGTGGCGCCGGTCTGCTCGATCTCGTCGCAGGCGGCGAGCAGGCCGGTCAGCCAGTCGTGCCGGTACGGCAGTCGCCCGATCTCGGGGTGCCGCAGCAGGCCGTGCTCGCCGATGGTCAGCGCCTGGTTCTCGGCCGTGGCGAGACGGACCAGCAGCCGGTAGTCGACGAAGACGGCCAGCCCCTCCGGGTCGTCGGCGAGTTCCTCGGGGATGCGTACCCAGGCGCGGATCGGGTGCACGGCGGCCGAGGCGGTGCCGAACCGAAAGGCCGCCTCGCGGCGCAGGCCGGCCTCGTGCACTGCGGCGGCCTCCCCGGCGTCGGGCCGGCCCTCGCACCAGAACCGCACCGGGTCCATCCCCACGGACCGCTTGCGGAACAGGTTGCGGACGGTCACCCGGGGGCGTTCCTTGGTCGGCTGGAAGGCGTCCGTGATGGTGTAGTCGAAGCGCACCTCGGCACCGGCCGGGTCGGCGGCGTACGCGCGGGCGAACACCTCGCCGGGCGACATGGTCGACGACGCGGTCACGGGCGGCGCGGCGGTGGTGGTCATGAATCCTCCCCGATGGCGATGGCGTGCCGGATCAGCCGCTGGTAGAAGGGCTGGTGGTGGTCGTGGTACGAGCGAAGGGTGTCGTCGTTGTCGACCGTCACCGCGAAGGACTTGGCGACCGGCGAGAAGCCGGAGGTGTGCTCGACGTCGAGGTGCCACTTGCGGGTGCGCCGCCACTCGGCGCGCTCCCCCGGCGCCCAGTTCAGTGCCTCCGGCCGGAACGGCAGCCCCACGGCGGCGCACCAGGCCGCCACCGTGTCCGCGGGCCGGCGCAGCAGGTCCTCGGCCCGGATCACCACCGGCGGCCGGCGCGCGGTCCGGCGGACCAGGTCGAACAGCTCCCACTGGTGCTCGAAGCCGATCTCGGGGCAGGTCACCGTGGGTTTGATGGCGTAGTGCGAGCTGATCGTGCGGGCCGGTTCCCGGACGATGAAGGTGTGCGTGACGTCGGCGATCGCCTCGGGATCGTCGAAGAGGTGCCGGTACCGGTACTCGAGGGTGTCCTTGACGAAGACCGTCCGGTCCCGGCCCAGCCCGGTCAGGTGCGCGACGACGTCGGCCGGGTCGGTCACGGTGACGGTGCCGCCGTCGGCGGTGGGCAGGTCGACGTGCCCCTCGTCGACGAGGGTGACCAGCGGCTCGTGCACGACCGTCACGTCGCCGCGGGCGATCATCATGCGCAGGAACGCGGTGGAGAGCGCCCGCGGATGCGCCCACATGGCGATCACCGGCATACCGGCCCCCCGTACCGCGCGGCCCGCCGGACCGGCGTACCGCCGGGGTGGTGGACGGGCCTCACTGGGACCACCAGGTCGGCTTGCGGTCCCAGCGGTGGCCGCGCAGCCGGTCCAGCAGCCCGGCGTCCAGCGGCGCGCCGTCGCTGACGGCCAGGTTGGCGCGGACGTGCTCGACCCGGCGCATGCCGGGGATCACCGTGCTCACCGCCGGGTGGTGCAGGATGAACCGCAACGCCAGCTCCGGCATGGTCGTCCCCGGCGGCACGTCGGCGGCCAGCCGCTCGGCGCGCTCCACGCTGGGCAGCAGGTTCTCCGGGCCGAAGTACGTGCTGCGCCAGTCCTCCTCCGGCCACGTGCTGTCGGCGGTCAGCGTGCCGGTCAGCGTCCCCTCGTCGAACGGCACCCGGGCGATGATCCCGATGTCGTCGCGCTGCGCGCGGGGGAACAGCTCGTCCTCGGGCGCCTGGTCGAAGATGTTGTAGATGACCTGGACGACGTCGATCAGCCCGGTGTCGAGGGCGGCGTGGCAGTTCGTCGGTTCCCACCGGTTGACGCTGATCCCGACGCCGTCGACCAGGCCCTCGCGCTTGAGGTCCGCGACGGTCTCCTGCCAGCGGCCGTCGGCCGCCCAGCGGTCCTCCCAGACGTGGAACTGGAGCAGGTCGATCCGGTCCACCCCGAGGTTCTCCAGGCTGTGCCGGGTGTACTCGCGGATGTGGTCGGCCGGGAAGACGTCGTCCAGGGTGTCCTGCGGGCCGGGCGGCCACTCCCGGTTCTTCGGCGGGATCTTGGTGGCCAGGTAGAGCCGGCGGTCCGGGTGCCGGCGCACGAGGGCGCCGAGCAGCCGCTCGCTGACGCCCCGCCCGTAGACCCAGGCGGTGTCGAAGAAGTTGCAGCCTCGTTCCACCGCCTCGTCCAGGCAGGCCGGCGCGGTGTCGTAGTCCCAGCCGGTGAAGCCGCCCGGTCCCCCGCCGATGCCCCACATCCCGTACCCGACCTCGCTGACCTGCCAGCCGAGCCGACCCATCCTGCGGTATCGCATTCCACTCCCTCGTCCGTGCCGATCGCCGCGCCGCGCGGCTGGTCACCCTGGTCCGGCCGGCAGCAGCAGCCGGTCGGTCGCCCGTCGCTCGTGCTCGCCCAGCCACGCCCGGTAGGCGCCGACGGACGGCCCGAGCCGGTGGTCGGTGAAGCCCCGGCGCCGTTCCAGCTCCGCGCAGCCGTCGCGGCGGAACAGCCGGGGGTTGTCGGTGAGCAGCGTCGCGAAGACCGCCCGCAGCCGTTCCTCGTCGGCACCGGCCCCGGCCGGGAACAGCGCGAGCAGCACGGCGGCGGCCCGGTCGCCGTCGGTCGCCGCCTCGCGCAGCGCCGCCACGAAGCGCACGCAGCTCACCCGGGGCAGGGCGTCCGCGCCGGCCAGCGGCAGGTCGGTGAAGTCGACGCTCACCGGGTGCAGGACGTGCAGCGTGCCGCCCCACAGCCGCGGGTCGACGACGGCGGCGACGATCCGCCGCGCGGCCCAGTCCACCGGCGTCCAGTCGGAGCGGACCGGCGCTTCGGGGCGCATCCGCATCCGGTGGCAGGCGGCCAGCAGCAGGTGGGTCAGCGCCCGGGGGTTGGGCTGCCCGTCGTCGGCGGCGGGCATCACCTCCCCGAGACGCAGCACGGTGACGGTCGCGCCGCGCCGCCGGGCCTCGGCGAGATACCGCTCCGCCACCCACTTCGACCGGCTGTAGCCGCTGGTGGGCGGGACGACGAGGGCCGGGTCGCACCCTTCCGGCAGCGGGTCGGGGCGGCGGGCGGCCTCGGTGTCGAGGACGCCGAGGGTGGAGACGTGGTGCAGCGGCTTCGGCCGGCCGGTCAGCGCCAGCCGGAGCAGCTCGGCGGTGCCGAGGACGTTCGCCTGGCGGTGGGCCCGGTAGTCGAACAGGAAGTTGACCAGCGCTCCGGCGTGCAGCACGAGGTCGCAGTCGTGGGCCAGCCGGGCCCAGGTCTCCGGGTCCAGGCCGAGGGCGGGGCGGGCCAGGTCCGCGGCGTACCCGTGCAGGCGCAGGCCGTGGCCGGGCCGCCACAGGCCCCGCTCGGCCAACGCCCGGACGACGCGGGCGGTGGCCTCGGCGTCGTCGGCGGCCCGCGCGAGGCACAGCACCCGGACGTCGGTGGTGGCGAGCAGTTCGTGGACCAGCCGTGCGCCGACGAACCCGGTGGCGCCGGTGACCAGGACGGTGCGCGGAGACCGGCGCCGGGCGACGGGGCGCACCGGCAGGTCGGCCGGGACGGCCGCGTCGCGTTCCACCAGCTCGGCCTCGGTCTCGGCGGGGTCGGCCGCGCGCAGACGCGCCGCGACCACCCGGGCGAGCCGGGCGGCGGTGGGGTGGGCGAAGAGGTCCTGGACGCCGACCCGGACGCGGTGGTCGGCGCCGAGCGCGGTCACCACGTCGAGCGCCTGGAGCGAGTCGCCGCCGGCGTCGAGGAAGTCGGTGTCCGGGTCGAGGTCCGGCCGGCCGAGAACGGTCCGGAACACGGCCAGCACCCGGTCCGGCAGCGTACGCGCCTCGGCCCGTGCGGCGGTCGCCCGCGCCCGCTCGGCGAGCGTACGGTCGAGCCAGGTCTCCAGGGCCCGCCGGTCGACCTTGCCGTTGCCGGTCAGCGGCAGCGCGTCCCGCACCACGACGTGCCGGGGCACGTGGGGCCGGGGCAGCAGCCGGCGCAGGTGCGCCCGCACCGCCGGCTCGGTCACCTCCGGGTCGGCGGCGACGAAGAGGGCCAGCGACTTCCCCCGGCCCTCCCCGGCGAGGAGGACCTTCGCCTGCCGCACCCCGGGCAGCCGGGTGGCGGCGGTCTCGATCTCGCCGGCCTCGATCCGGACGCCGTTCACCTTGAGCTGGAAGTCGCGCCGGCCGACGAAGTGCAGCCGGCCGTCGGCGGCGAGCCGGCCCAGGTCCCCGGTGCGGTAGAGCCGGGTGCCGGGGATGCCGGGCAGCGGGTTGGGGACGAACACCTCGGCGGTGCGGGCCGGGTCGCCGAGGTATCCCTCGCCGAGGCAGACCCCGCCGATGACGATCTCGCCGGTCGCGCCGGGCGGCAGCGGGCGCAGCTCGGCGTCCACCACCGCCGCGTAGCAGTTGTCGATGGGCCGGCCGATGGGGATGACGTCGCCGTCGGACCGGGTGACGGTGTGGAAGACCATGCCGATGGAGGCCTCGGTCGGGCCGTACCCGTTGGTGGCCGACACTCCCGGCACCAGGTCGGCCAGGCGGTGCACCGCCCACGGGTCGATCTCCTCGCCGCCGACGATCACGTGCCGCAGCGTGGCGACGGCGCGGCGGGCCGCCGGGTCCCGGTCCAGGACCGACACCAGCGCGCCGAGCACGCTCGGCACGAAGTCGGTCATCGTGACGGCCTCGTCGGCGATGGTGCGGACGGTCCGTTCGACGTCGAGGAAGCCGCCCTCGACGGGCACCACCACCCGGCCGCCGGTGGTCAGCGGCCAGAACATCTGCCACACCGACGAGTCGAAGGTGTGCCGGCTGTTCTGCAGCACCACCTCCGCGCCGGTGGCGGCGAAGTAGCGGGTCATGAAGCGGAACCGGTTGGCGATGCCGTCGTGCCGGTTGACGGCGCACTTCGGGGCGCCGGTGGTGCCGGAGGTGAAGATGCCGTAGATCAGGTCGCCCGGGCCGACGGGCGTCCCGGGCCGGCGGCGGGTCGGGGTGATGTCGTCGAGGTCCACCGGCAGGCAGGGAACGTCCCCGGTGTCGGGACGCGGGTCACCGCCCCGGACCACCGCGAGCCGGGGCCGGATCACCGCCAGGGACGCGCGCAGCCGGTCCGCCGGCCAGCCGGGGTCGACGGGCACGAAGGCCGCGCCGAGCTTCATCAGGGCCAGGTCGACGACGGGGAGTTCGAGGCCGTCGGCGAGGAGCACGGGCACCACGTCGCCCCGCCCGATCCCCCGGCCCGCGAGGACGGCGGCGACGCCGTTGGCCAGGTCGTCCAGTTCGCGGTAGGTCAGCGAGCGCCCCCGGAACGACACCGCCCGGCGCTGCGGATGCAGGTCGACGCGGTGTTCGATCATGCGCGGCACCGCCACGAAGGGACCGTCGTCGTGCCGGCGGCCGGCCCGCTCCACCAGCGCCCGGGAGGCGGGCCCGAGGGCCGGCGCCGTCGACGTGGGCGACGCCGGGTCGGCGAGCAGGGCGGCGAGCAGTTCGGCGTACATCTCCGCCACGGCGGCGGCATCGGCCGACCACGGATCGTCGGCGGCGCAGCGGAGCACGACCGCGACCGTCGTGTCGGTGACGTCGGCGGTGAGCAGCACGGGTGGCGCGCCGGCGGACGGTGCCGGCGAGCCGCCGTCGAGGAGCACGAGGACGTGGTCGACGCCCTCGTGGTCGAGCGCGGCGGCGCACGTGCGGACCGTGGCGCGCGCCCGGTCGCCGGGCATCCGGTGCAGGTCCGCCGGCCAGACCGGCAGGTCCAGCATCTCCGCGCCGGCCCGGACCCGCACCGGTATCTGCCGGCCCAGGCGGTCGAGCAGTTCCACGGCGGCCAGGGCGGCCGTGGACACCCGGGCGCGGCTGCCGTCGGCTGCGCTGCCCAGGTCGGCCGCGGGGTGCGGCCCGGCGGCCGCCGGGCGGGTGGCGGTGTACCGGTAGGTCGACCCGTCCGAGACGGGAACCGGTGCCGCGGACCCGCTGTCGCCCGACCTCATCACGCCTCCTGTCCCGAGCCCGTGCGGCTGCCGGTCGCAGCCGCGGACGGAGCTGTGTCGGCCCGCCGCACGCCGACAGTGATCGGCGTCGGTCAATGGACGGCCGCTGGCCATGGACACTAGAGGGCTGATCGACGGTAGGGAATATGCAACTTTCTGCTACATCGATGTCTGTCACTTTCCTGCGTCGGTGCCGGTCGCCGCGCCCCGGACCCGCGACCGTCCGGGAAACCGGCCCCGCGACCAGCAGATCCTCCGGCCCCCGCCGGCCGGGCACGACGATTTCGCACCCGCCGCAGCCCGGGCGGCCGGAGCCGGGACGCAGGCACGCGGCACACTCTCGTCACCCGATCGATCAGGGCGGATCACGTCCGGTAGTCGGCGTCGCGAGGGCGGACACGCGCGGGGACCCGGCCGGACGGGCCGGCCGGGTCCCCGCACACCGTTCCCGCGACTAGCCGCCGAGGCTCGCCGCCGCCGAGGCGATCGCCGGGGCGAAGGTGCTCACCTGGGTGTAGACGCCGGGATAGTTGGGCCGGGCGCAGCCGTTGCCCCAGCTCGTGATCCCGACCTGGATCCAGGCGTTGGTCGCGTCCCGCCGGAACATCGGGCCGCCCGAGTCGCCCTGGCAGGTGTCGACCCCGCCGCTGGCGTAGCCCGCGCAGATCTCCTCGCTCGGGATGATCTGGCCGCCGTAGTAGGAGTTGCAGGTGGCGTCGCTGACGAACGGCACGGTCGCCTTGCGCAGGTAGCGCTGCTGCGCGCCGCCCTCCCGGGTGGCCCCCCACCCGGCGACCGTGAAGGTGCCGTTGTCGTACGCGGTGCTGGTGGCGATCTTGAGCGTGGACAGCGTGGTCACCGGGGTGGCCAGCCGGATCAGGGCCCAGTCCTTGCCGTTGCCGTTGTAGCCGGGCGCCCGGTAGACGTAGTCGGACCGCACCTGGATCCGGCTCGACGACTGGAGGTCCACCACGCCGAGGGTGGCGGTGATGCTGGTGTTCGCGCCGGTCCCGCCGACGCAGTGCGCGGCGGTCAGCACCAGCCGGGGGCTGTAGAGGGAGCCGCCGCAGCCCATCGAGAGCCGGACCATGAAGGGGAACTCGCCCTGCGCGGCTAGGGTGCCGCCGACGACGTACGGCGTCACGTCCGACGCGGGCCTGGCACCGGCCGGAACGGCCAGGACGAACGAGCCGGCGGTGACCGCCACCAACGCGGCGGCCAACCGGCCGATGAGTCTGCGCCAACGGACCATGGGAGCCTCCCCGAGCTTCGCGGCGCGCGGGGGTCGACGCGCCGGCATCCGATGGCGGGATCCTATGGACACATATCGATGACTGGCAATGTTCGGGCCCATCCCGCGTCGGTCATACCGCCGCGCACCGGGCGGCGACATCCCCGCGGGAGCCCGCCCGTTTTGCGTCGGGACCGCCCGGGTACCGCAGCCCCATGGACACGAACACGAAGGCACACCTGGTCGGCGGCCCCCGGGACGGCAGCACCATCGACGCGGGCGGCGACGCCCTCGTGGAGGTGGAGATCGACGGCATGATGCACCGCTACATCCGCACCACCAGGCAGCACGGCGAGGACGGCACGATCTACAACTACGACGGGATGGTCGCGCCGGACGGCGGGCAGCCCGGCGCCGAGGACCCGGCCGCCCGGGTGGCCTCCCCGAAGGCGGACGCGGAGGGCCACGGCGGCAAGCACTGACCGCCGGGTCAGGCCGGCCTGGGCGCGGATGAACCGCGACCCGCCGGGTAAGCAGCGGCCGACCTGGTGGAGTGGAGAACGACCGGGGTCGCGACACCCCGCGACCGGGCGCGCGGGCGGGCGGCGGACGCCGACCCGCCCGGGCGTGCGGCCAGTCCCGGGGTGATGCGTTTCTCCGGTCGGTCCCGGGTGCTGCCCGCTGTCCGGTCAGTTCCCGCTGATCCAGTTCCAGGCCGACACGACCCACTCGGTCTGCTGCAGGTAGGCGATGCCGAGGCCGGCCAGGAAGACCGCCGTGACCAGGTGCGCCCCGCGCGCGCTGCGGCGCACCCGGCCCAACTGCCGCTCCAGCACCACGCGGCCGAGCAGCCGGGCCAACGCGAAGAGACCGGCCGCCACCAGCAGGCTCAGCACGAAGATCAGCAGCGGCCCGGCCAGGTCGCCGCCGCCCGAGATCGCCCAGATCCCCCAGCAGACGAACGCGAAGAGCGCCCCGGCAGCGCTCCACTCGCCGCCGCGCTTGAGCTGCGCGACGTGCCAGCTCAGCGGGCGCCGCGGCGCCGGCCCGTCGGGCCAGCCCGTGCCGGTCGGCTCCTGCCCGACCACGGGGAACGGTTCGGTGCGCGGAGTCCGGGGCTGCCCGACCGAGGCCACCCCCCGCCGGTACGCGTCGCGCTGCGGCGGCACCCCGACACCGGGCTGCGGCGGCGGCACCTCGACGGTCCGCTCGGCCCACGGCTGTGTCTGGTCGGCCATCTCGTCCCTCCCCTGGACCGACGGCGACCACCGGCCACCGTCCGGCTTCGAGGGTAGCCAGCCGGCAAATCGGTCGCCGAGCCCGCACCGATCGGCTAGACACAGCGGGGTGACGAAACCCCCACTCGCGGTCGGGACCGCCCGGGCCGATGACTTCGACGAGCTGGCCCGGCTGCTCGGCCACCTCTTCCACGCCCCGCCCGACCCCGAGACGCACGAGATCGAGCGGGCGCTCTTCGAGCCCGAGCGCACGCTGCTGGTCCGGGACGGCGGCGAGGCGGTGGCGACCGCACGGGCGTTCACCCGGGAACTCACCGTGCCGGGCGCGCGGGTGCCGGCCGCCCACGTCAGCGGGGTGGGCGTCGCACCCACCCACCGACGCCGGGGACTGCTCACCCAGCTCATGGTGCGACAGTTGCGGCAGGTGCGCGACGAGGGCCGGGAACCGGTGGCGGTGCTGTGGGCCAGCGAGGGCGGCATCTACCCCCGCTTCGGCTACGGCCTGGCCGCCCAACGGCTCTCCGTCCAGTGCGCCACCGTGGCGCTGCGGATGCCGGACCCGACGCCCGCGGAGGGCCGGCTGCGCCTGGCCGCGCCTGCCGACTGCCGGGCCGAGCTGGCCGGGGTGTACGACCGGGTGCGCCCCGAGCGTCCCGGCTGGTCCAGCCGCGACGAGGCGTGGTGGCGGTACGTGCTGGGCGACCAGGCCGACCGGCGGGGCGGCGCCACCGAGCGCCGGGCGGTGCTGCACGAGGGGCCGGACGGCGTGGACGGGTACGGGCTCTTCCGTACGCGCGCGAACTGGGAGAGCACCGGGCCGAACGGGATCACCACGGTCGACGAGGTGGTGGCCGCCACCCCGGCGGCGTACGGGGCCATGTGGCGGATGCTGCTCTCGCTCGACCTGGCCGGGCAGCTCTCCTTCGGGGCGGGCGCGGTGGACGAGCCGCTGCTGCGGCTGGTCAACGAGCCGCGCCGGCTGGGCGCGCAACTGGTCGACGCGCTCTGGCTGCGGGTGGTGGACGTGCCCGCCGCGCTCGCCGCCCGCCGGTACGCGACCGGGGTCGACGTGGTGATCGAGGTCACCGACGAGTTGCTCCCGGAGAACGCCGGCCGCTGGCACCTGAGCGGCGGGCCGGAGCGGGCCGGGTGCGCGCCGACGGACCGGCCGGCCGAGCTGGCCTGCGACGTGCGCTGCCTCGGCGAGCTGTACCTGGGTGGCGCCGGGCTGGCCGCGCTCGCCGCCGCCGGCCGGGTACGCGAGCTGCGCCCCGGCGCGTTGGCCGCCGCGGGCCCGGCCTTCGGCTGGCACCGGGCCCCCGCCGGCATGGACGTGTTCTGACCACCAGGCCGCCGGCGCGGGCGGGCCGGCGGCGGTGGGCCTCGGGCGGTACGGTCGGCTGATGGGGGACGTGGAGCGACGGCGCCGCCGGCTACGGCACTCGGGCGGCGACCCGGGCGCGCCCGAGGGGCCGCAGGCCACGACCCCGGGCGTGCACGACGGCGGCGCCGAGCCCTCGCGCGGTCGCCGGGGCGGCCCGGGCGACGAGGGGGAGCGCGGCCTGCGCGGCCTGGTCGGCTCCGGCTCGTCCCAGGTGAGCGTGACGGCCGCGATGCGGGCCCGCGACGCCGCCCAGCCGACCGACGAGGACCTGGCCGCCGCCGAGGAACGCGTGGTGGTCATCCGCCGGAACTGGACGCCCCGCGAGGACCTTCCCCGCCGCTGACGCCGAACCGCAACCGACGCCGACCCACGCCGCCCGCTCCCGCCCGGCGATCCTGGTACGGAGGTGACCCCACAGGGGCCGCTCCGCACCAGGACCCGGGACAGGCGCCGTCAGGTGCGCTCGGCGGGGACGGCGCAGGGTGGGAGGCGGCGGGTCAGGGAAGGGCGGGCAGTTGGCGGGTGCGCTCGTAGTCGGCCATCTGGCCGATCCGGCGGGCGTGCCGCTCGTTGCCCGAGAACGGAGTGGTCAGGAACGCCTCGACGATGGCCGTCGCCTCGTCCAGGGTGTGCTGGCGCGCGCCGACCGCGACGATGTTCGCGTCGTTGTGCTCGCGGGCGAGCTGGGCGGTCTCGATGCTCCAGGCGAGGGCCGCCCGGACCCCGGTCACCTTGTTCGCGGCGATCTGCTCGCCGTTGCCGGAGCCGCCGATGACCACCCCGAGGCTGCCGGCGTCCGCCACCACCCGGTCACCCGTGTGCAGGCAGAAGGCCGGGTAGTCGTCGTCCGGGTCGTAGGCGTGCGGGCCGACGTCGACGACGTCGTACCCCTCCTTGGTCAGGTGGTTGACCAGGTGCACCTTCAGCTCGAAACCGGCGTGGTCGGATCCCAGGTAGACGCGCATACCGCGCAGTCTGTCAGGGCGCGCGCCCGGGACGCCGCGCGGGCGGCGCCCCGGGGCGGATTCGTCACAACTCAGCGGGACAGCTCGGCGACCACGAGGCCACCGCGCGCCTTCGGGGTGAACCAGGTGCTCTTGCGCGGCATCTTCTCCCGCGCCAGGTTGACGGCCACGAAGTCGTCCACGGTCACCGGGGCGATCAGGACGGCCAGCTCGGCCCGACCCGCGTGGACCTCTCCGGTCAGCCAGCTCGCCGGGTAGTCGCCGCCGACGTAGGTGATCCGCTTGTCGCCCGGGTCGAGCCCGAGGGCGTCGCGCAGCAGCAGCCGCTCGACCAGCGCGTGGTCCAGGTTCTCCAGCCGGCCGCCGCCCACCTGCGGCAGGGTGACGGCGTACCCCCGGTTGGGAAGGCGGAGGTGGACGGTGCCGCCGGCCGCCGGGACCTCGACCGGTCCGTCGATCGGGGTGACCTCGGCGCCGGCGGCGCGGAGCCGGTCGAGCAGCTCGTCGGCGGTGGTGGTCAGCTCGCTGACCAGCCGGTTGTAGGGCTGGATCGCCACCGACGCCGGCGTCGTGATCACCGACAGGAAGCGGGGCAGCCCGCCGGTCTGCGCGGCCAGGCTGCGGTGGTTGCCGTCGGCCACGACCAGCTCCCCGCCGCCCGCGAGCGCGGTCAGCTCGTCCTGCTGCGGGCCGGGGCCGAGCAGCCAGATGGCGTGGGTGCGCCCGGCCTGGTCGGTGTCGGTCGCCGCGGGCGCCCCGGCCGCGTCGGTCGCCGCCGCGAGCGCGGCGTGCAGCTCGTCGCCGCGCCCGGTCTGCAGCAGCAGTACGGGCGAGAGGAGGTGACCCAGCGCCTCGGCCAGCGCCACCCGCTCCCGCACCTTGGCGATGAAGACGTCCTCGTTGCGGATGACCAGACCGGGTTCGTCGGCCCGGGTGGAGATCTGGTCGGTGTCGGTCATGGCCCAGAGCCCGTACGCCGTCTCCTCCCCCGGCGCGCTGATCCGGTAGAGGACCACGACCTGCTCGGCCGGGGTGTAGCTGCCGTCGGCCTTGGCCTCGGCGAGGCGGGTCACCGCGTCCGGCAGGGCGTCGAGGAAGGACTTCCCCAGGCTCTCCGGCGCCCGGTGCGGCATCTCGATGCCGAGGGCACTGTGCGGGTTCGCCTCGATGATCGCGGTGATCTCCGCGTCGTCGGCGAACTCGTCGTAGTTCTGCGCGCCGGTGCCGCCAGTGGTGATCCAGGCCCGGGCGATCGGATGCACGACCGTCATGTGCGACCACGCTACCGGCGACGCGGCCGCCGGCGCGGCGGGACCCACGCGGCGTCCACCAGATGAAAGAGCGAGCCGTGCCGGGGCCGCCGGTTCGGGTGGTGCGGCGGCCCCGCCGCCGGCAGGCCGTGTCCCCGCCCGCCGGCGGCTACTTCGCCGGCAGGCGGTGCCGACCGGCCGACGCGGGAGCGGCCGCCGGGCGCCGGCCCGACCCGCCCGGCGCGGCGGGCACGATCGTCCGCGGCCCGGCCACCGGCGCCGGCCGCTGCTCGGCCGGGGCGTTGCGTCGCTGCTCCGCCGGGGCGTTGCGTCGCTGCTCGGCCGGGGCGTTGCGTCGCTGCTCGGCCGGCGGGCCGAGCAGGTGCTCGGCGGGCGCGTTCCGCCGGTGCTCGGCCGGCGGGGTGAGTCGGGAGGTGGCCGGCACGCGGGCGACGCCGACCACGATCGGCGGGGCGAGCAGGTCCACCATGTGTGCGGGAAGGTCGGGGCGGACCGCCGGCCAGCGGGAGTCGTCGACCGACCAGTACGCCGCCTCCGGGCCCTCGGTCACCTCCTCCCCGGTCAGCGGATCGTCACCGGAAGCACGGTGCTTGGCCATCGGGATTGCCTCCACGAGCTGCGGGGTGCGGCCCTGCGGGTCGCTGCGGCGGACACCGAAGAGAACGAGTCCGCCGGCCCCCCGGTGACGCCGGGGACCGCGCCCCGCCGGGCCGCGGCTTCGCCAGGCCGTAGCGCGCACGGCGGTACCCGGCCGCAGCGCGTGTCGGCACCCGGCGCCCGACCGGCGGCATCCGGGCCCGCGAGCCGTGCGGCCGGTCCGGCCGGTGCACGGCTCGCGGCCGCCGTGGAGGTCAGTCGAAGATGGGGCCGAGCTCGCGGGAGCGCTTGAGCTCGTAGAAGCCCGGGGTGCCGGCGACCAGCAGGACACCGTCCCAGAGCCGGCCCGCCGCCTCACCCTTCGGGCGCGGGGTGACCACCGGACCGAAGAAGGCGACCGTGCCGCCGTCCGGGCCGGGCGCGTGGATCACCGGGGTGCCGACGTCGGTGCCGACCGGGCGCATGCCGGCCTCGTGGCTGGCCCGCAGCGCCTCGTCGTAACCGGCGCTCTCGGCGGCTTCGGCCAGCTCCGGGTCGAGCCCGGCGTCGGCCAGCGCGGCCGCGAACAGCTCCGGCGAGAGCTTCTCCTGCCCGAGGTGGATCCGGGTGCCCAGCGCGGTGTAGAGCTTCCGGACGGCCTCCTGGCCGTACCGCTGCTCGGCCGCGATGCAGACCCGCACCGGCCCCCAGCCCGTGCGCATCAGCTCCTGGTACTTCTCGGGCACCTCCCGGCCCTCGTTCAGCACCGACAGGCTCATCACGTGGAAGCGGACGTCCACGTCCCGCACCTGCTCTACCTCCAGCAGCCAGCGGGAGGTGATCCACGCCCACGGGCAGATGGGGTCGAACCACATGTCTACGGCGACACGCTCGCTCACGGTGGGTCCCTTCACGACAGGTGGCGCCGGCCTCCGGCGCCTTCCCCGATCTTCACCCCGGCGGCCATCGACCGACACCGGAATGAGAGCGTGACCTCGCCCACCGCGGGGTGTTCGTGCATGGAAGACTCGAATCCGGCCGTCACGAGCGGTCGGTGACGGCGCCAACGAGGCGTACGGCGAGACGAGATGGAGACGAACAGTGCCGGGAGTGCGCAACCTGACGCAGGTCGAGGCCACCGAGCGGGCCCGCCTGCTCGACGTGACCGGGTACGACATCAGTCTGGACCTCTCGACCGCCGTCCAGGCGGCCGAGGGTCGCACCTTCCGATCCACCACCGAGATCCGGTTCCGGTGCACCGAGCCGGGGTCGAGCACCTTCATCGAGGTGGCCGCCGACTCGGTGCGGTCGGCGACGCTGAACGGCACCCCGGTCGACCTCGGCGACTGGTCGGCGGAGAAGGGTCTGACGCTGTCCGGGCTGGGCAGCGAGAACACGCTGGTGGTCGACGCGGACTTCGCGTACTCGAACAGCGGGCAGGGCCTGCACCGCACGGTCGACCCGGTCGACGGCGAGACCTACCTCTACAGCCAGTTCGAGACGGCGGACGCGCAGCGGGTCTTCGCCTGCTTCGACCAGCCCGACCTGAAGAGCGTCTACACCTGGCACGCCACGGTCCCGGACCACTGGAAGGTGGTCTCGAACATGCCGGTGGAGCGCGAGGAGCCGGCCGGCGAGGGCCTCAAGACGGTGCACTTCGCCACCTCCGTGCGGATGAGCACCTACATCACCGCGCTCTGCGCCGGGCCGTACCACGAGGTGCGGGACAGCCACGACGGCATCGACCTGGGGGCGTACTGCCGCGCCTCCATGGCGCAGTACATGGACTCGGACGACCTCTTCCTGATCACCAAGCAGGGCTTCGACTTCTTCCACGAGCAGTTCGGCGTCCGCTACCCACTGCCCAAGTACGACCAGCTCTGGGTGCCCGACTTCAACGCCGGCGCGATGGAGAACTTCGGCTGCGTCACGCACGCCGAGGCGCACTACATCTTCCGCTCTCAGGTGACCGACTTCGAGTACGAGCAGCGGGCCAACACGATCCTGCACGAGCTGGCCCACATGTGGTTCGGCGACCTGGTCACCATGCGCTGGTGGAACGACCTGTGGCTGAACGAGTCGTTCGCCGAGTGGGCCAGCCACTGGTGCAACACCCACGCGACCCGGTTCCGCGAGGCGTGGACGACCTTCCTCTCCATCCGCAAGAACTGGGGCTACCGGCAGGACCAGCTCTCCTCCACCCACCCGGTCTACTGCGAGATGCCGGACCTGGAGGCCGTCGAGGTCAACTTCGACGGGATCACCTACGCCAAGGGCGCCAGCGTGCTCAAGCAGCTGGTCGCGTACGTGGGCGAGGAGCCGTTCCTGGCCGGTCTGCGGGCGTACTTCGGCAAGCACGCGTGGGGCAACGCCACCTTCGACGACCTGCTCACCGAGCTGGAGGCCGCCTCCGGCCGGGAGCTGCGCAAGTTCGCCGCGCAGTGGTTGGAGACCGCGCAGGTCAACACGCTGCGGCCGGAGGTGACCATCGGGACGGACGGCGCCTACGAGAACGTCGTGGTGCGCCAGGAGGCGCCGGCCGGGCACCCGACGCTGCGCACGCACCGGATCGGGGTCGGCCTCTACGACCTGACCGACGGCCGGCTGGTCCGCCGCGAGCGCCTCGAGGTCGACGTGACCGGCGAGCGGACGGAGCTGGCCGAGCTGCGCGGCGTGCGCGCCGCCGACGTGCTGCTGCTCAACGACGACGACCTCACCTACACCAAGCTGCGGCTGGACGAGCGGTCGATGGCCACCGTGGTGCAGCACATCGCCGGGCTCGAGTCGTCGCTGGCCCGCGCGCTCTGCTGGACGGCCGCCTGGGACATGACCCGGGACGCCGAGCTGGCCGCCCGCGACTACGTGGCGCTGGTGCTGGCCGGGCTGCCCGCCGAGACCGACATCAACCTGGTCACCGCGACGCTGCGGCAGGCCACCACGACGCTCACCGTCTACGCCGACCCGGCCTGGGCGCCGACCGGCTGGGCGGAGCTGGCCCGCACCGCCCGCACCGCGCTGGCCGCCGCCGAGCCGGGCAGCGGCTTCCAGCTCGCCTGGGCCCGGGCGTACGCCTCGGCGGCCCGCTCCGCCGAGGACCTGGCGACCCTGCGCGGCTGGCTGGCCGGCAGCGGCGTCCCCGCCGGGCTGACCGTCGACACCGAGCTGCGCTGGACGGTGCTGGACGCGCTGGTCGCCAACGGCGCGGCCGGTCCCGTCGAGATCGAGGCCGAGCTGGCCACCGACCGGACGGCCAGCGGCGACCGGGAGGCGGCGCACGCGCACGCGCTGGTGCCGACGGCGGAGAACAAGGCCGCCGTCTGGGCGGAGCTGACCGGGCCGGAGGCGCTGCCGAACTGGCGGCACCGGGCGCTGCTGCAGGGCTTCACCCACGCGGCGCAGGTCGAGCTGACCGCGCCGTACCGGGAGAAGTACTTCGCCGCGGTGGGCCAGGTGTGGGCCAGCCGGGACAGCGAGCCGGCGCAGGAGTTCGCGCAGCTGGCGTACCCGACGTACCTGGTGGAGGAGGAGACCGTCGCGGCGACCGACGCGTGGCTGGCCGCCGACGGGCACCCGGCCCCGCTGCGCCGGCTGGTCGCCGAGGGCCGCGACGGCGTCGTCCGGGCCCTCAAGGCCCGCGCCAGGGACGCCCGGAGCGCCTGAGCAGGTCCGACGGGCCGGGGCCGGCGGGGGGAGACCCGCGCCGGCCCCGGCCTGTGTCGTTCGGGTCCCGGGTCCGCTCACGACGAAGCCCGGTCCGCACTGGCGGACCGGGCTTCGGTGTGAACGGGGGCGCTCAGCCCTTGCCGGCGTGGCTGGCGAGCTGGTCGAGGCCGTTGATGATGCCGCCGGCCAGGTCGCCGCCGCCGAAGGCCGCCACCATGGACAGGGCGGCGAGCCGGGCGTACGTGTCCGGGATGCGCTTGCGGGCGTGCCGGCCGGTGACGATCTCCAGCTGGCGCTGGTTGGGCGACACCGCGATCAGCACCGACCGGTCCGGCTCGGCGAGCTGGCGGTGCAGCCGCTCGGCGTGCTGCCGGATCGGCTCGTCGAGGCCGCCGACGAACACCGAGAAGACCAGGCCGGTGCCCTGGTCGGCCAGGCGCAGGGCCTCGTCGATGCGCAGCAGCTGGCGGGTCGTGAACGGCCCGTCCAGCACCTCGGGCGGATTCCCCGTCCCGACCTGCTTCTCACCAACGGTCACTTGCGCCTCCGGTTCCACCGGCCGGCGCCTCGATGCCGGCCTGCTCCTGCTTGCGGCTGGTCAGCGCCGGCGCCTGCGCGCCCGCTGCCAAAGCGGTGCCGGCCGAGTCGGCCAGCTGCTCCGGACGGCCCAGGAACCAGACCGGAGTGAAGTCGAAGGGCCGGCCCGGCCGGTAGCGCTTGTCGCCGCCACCGCCGCCACCACGGCTACCGGCGTACGCCAGGCCGGCGATCACCAGCACCGCGGCCGCCGGGATGCCGACGAAGACCAGCAACGTCTCGGTTACAGACAATCCCAACGCCCCCAGGCGGAAGAAGAGACCTCAAACATCCGGGTCGGGCGGACGATCATGGTGACGACCGCCCGACTCCGCTGCCATTCACGTTAGCGGAGCCGACGGCCCGCCAGATTGCGGGGTGGCGTTCCCATCCGCCACTGGAGTTCTCCAGTTGCGCAGCGGTGGCGACCAACCTCGCGTCGTCGCCGTACCGGCCGGTGAGCAGGACGCCCACGGGCAGCCCCTCGGCGGTGACGCCGACCGGCAGCGAAACCGACGGATCGCCGGTGACGTTGAACACGGCGCAGTACGGCGAGAACCGGCGTTGCCGGTCGAAATCCTCCGCCGGGTCGCCGCCCTCGGCGAACCAGCCCACCGGGGCCTGGGGCGCGGCGAGCGTCGGGCAGAGCAGCAGGTCGCACCCGGCGGTGCGCCGGACACCGAGGCGCACCTGCGCCTGGAGCTCGCCGAGCGTGGCGGTGAGGGTGCCGGCGGAGACCTCCGCGCCCCGGGCGCGCAGGTGGCGGGTCAGCGGCAGCAGGTCGCCCTCCCGCTCCGGCGGCACGGGCGCGAGCGCCAGCACGTACCAGACGATCTCGAACAGCGGCCACACCGCGGGCCCGAGCGGCGCGGGGACGTCGACCACCTCGTGGCCGGCGGCGGTGAGCAGCGCGGCGGCCCGGTCCACGGCGGCGACGCAGTCGGGGTGGACCGGTTCGTCGGCGAGCATCGGGGCGGTGAACCGGCCCACCCGCAGCCGACCGGGCTCCGCCGTCCGGGCCGCGGCGAGGAAGCCGCCGGCCGGCGGGGCGGGCGCCAGGTAGGGTTCGCCGGGCACCGGCTGGGCCAGCACGTCGAGCAGCGCCGCCACGTCGGCGACCGTCCGCCCGACCGGCCCGTTGGTCGGCAGGCCGTAGGCGCCGAACCCGACGGGGCCGCCGGGGACCAGGCCCCGGCTCGGCTTGTAGCCGACCAGCCCGCACAGCGACGCCGGGATGCGCAGCGAGCCGCCGCCGTCGGAGCCCTGGGCGACGGGCACCAGCCCGGCCGCGACGGCCGCCGCCGCCCCGCCGCTGGAGCCCCCGGCGGTGTACGCCAGGTCCCACGGGTTGCGGGCCGGCGGGGCGACCAGCCCCTCGGAGTAGAGCGAGCAGCCCAGCTCGGAGGTGGTGGTCTTGCCCAGGCTGACCAGCCCGGCCGCGCGCATGAACCGGACCACGTCGGCGTCGACGGGCGGCACGAAGTCGGCGAACGCGGCCGAGCCGAAGGTGGTGCGCACCCCGGCGGTGAGGGTGAGGTCCTTGATCGCCGTCGGTACGCCGTGCAGCGGGCCGCGTTCCCCGGCGGGCGCGGCGTCGGCGGCGCGGGCCGCCGCGCGGGCCAGTTCCGGGGTGACCGTGACGAACGCGCCGACCGTGTCGCCGAGCGCGTCGACCCGGGTGAGGTGGTGCTCGACCAGCTCGACGCTGGACAGCTCGCCGCGGGCGATCGCGGCGGCCTGCTCCAACGCGGTCAGGTCGTGCGGCTCGGCCATCCCGTCATCCTGCCTGGTCCGGCCGCCGCTTTGCCGGACGACACGACCGGCCGGCCCGGCAAGGGGCCCATGTCCCCCGGCACGACGGAACCGGCCGGTCCCTCGCCGGACGCGCCCGTGCGACGTACGGCACTCCTGCCCCGTCCCGTTACCGGCCGAGGAAGCTCAGCGCGTTGCCGCCGAGCAGCTTGGCGCGCTGGTCGTCGGTGAGGAAGTCCGCCTCGCGCACCACCCGCCCGACCGGCCGCTCCCCCAGCGGGTACGGGTAGTCGCTGCCGAGCAGCACCCGGTCGGCACCCATCGTGTCGACCAGCAGCCGCAGCGCCGGCCCGGAGAAGACGACCGAGTCGACGCGGAACCGGTCGACGTAGGAACTGGGCGGGGCGGCGGAGGATCCGCGTACCAGGTCGCCCCGGCGGTGCCAGGCGTTGTCGGCGCGGCCCAGCCAGAACGGGAAGCTGCCGCCGCCGTGGGCGAAGCAGATCCGCAGCGTGTCGGGCACCTTGTCGAAGACGCCGCCGAGGATCAGCGCCAGCACCGACAGGTGCGTCTCGGCGGGCATGCCGGTGAGCCAGCGGGCCATCCAGCGGTCCAGCCGGGGGCCGCCCGGCATGTCCCACGGGTGCACGAAGACCGGCGCGCCGACCTCGGCGCAGTGGGTCAGGAACTGCACGATCCCGGCGTCGTCGAGGTCGCGGTCGCCGACGTGGTTGCCGATCTCCACGCCCGCGTGCCCGGCCGCGAGGCAGCGGTCCAGCTCGGCGCAGGCGGCGTCCGCGTCCTGCAACGGCACCTGGCAGAACGGCACCAGCCGGTCGCCGCCGGCGGCCGTGACCTCCAGGGTGAGGTCGTTGAAGATCCGCGCGACCTTCGCGGCCTGGTCGGCGGGGCGGTCGTAGCCGAAGAAGACCGGGGTGGGCGAGACGACCTGCACGTCGACGCCGTCCGCCGCCATGTCGCCGAGCCGCGTCGGCGCGTCCCAGCACTCCGCGCCGACCGGCCGGAACTCCGTCTCCCCCACCATGATCATGGCGGCGCGCTCGGAGTCGACCCGCAGCCAGGGCCAGCCGGACCCGCCGCACGTCGCGGCGAGGTCCGGCCACCCCCTCGGTACGACGTGCGTGTGCACGTCGACCACCGGGAACCGCGCCTGCCCCGGCAGGCCCTCGGCGGGAACCGCCATCAGCCCTTGCCCGGGTGCAGCGCGCCGCAGTTGTCGCAGGTGCGCGCCTTCTCGTCGGCGTAGAACGCCTGGAAGACCGGGGGCAGGTCGGCGGCGATGTCGCGGACCTGCAACTCGACCTCGTGCACCTTGTGGCTGCACTCCGGGCAGTACCACTGGAACCTCTCCAGCGTGCCCTCCTCGCGGACCCGCTCGATGACCATCCCGATCGAGCCGGCCTCCGGCCGCTGCGGCGAGTGCGGCGTGTTGCGCGGCAGCATCCACATCTGACCCTCGCGGATGTGCACCGTCCGCGGCCCCTCCGGGGTCATCAGGTTGACGTGCATGTTGCCCTTGACCTGGTAGAAGAACTCCTCGTACGGGTCGACGTGGAAGTCGGTGCGCTGGTTGGGCCCGCCCACCACCATGACGATGAAGTCGTCGCTGCCCGGCAACAGCTCCTTGTTGCCCACCGGCGGCTTGAGCAGGTGCTGGTTCTCGGCAATCCAGCCCGGAAAGCTGAACGGCTCGGCGATCTCACTCATGACGACTGACCTCCTTGCGGGAGCACGGCCACGGCCTGGATCTCGATCAACAAATGCGGGTGGGGCAACTGGTGCACCGCCACCGTGGTGCGGGTCGGGCCGGTCGCGTCGAAGAACTCCGCCCAGACCTCGTTGTAGCCACCGAAGTCGTTCATGTTGACCAGGTAGGTGGTGACCTGCACGAGGTCGGGCAGGTCCGCGCCGACCGAGCGCAGCAGGTCCCGGATGTTCTCGATCACCGCCCGGGTCTGCACCCGGATGTCGAGGTTGGTGGTGCCGAACTCGTCCACCTCGACGCCGGCGAAGGTGTTGTCCGGCCGCCGCGACGACGTACCGGAGACGAAGACGAACCCGTTCGCCACCTTGACGTGCGGAAACGCCCCCCTCGGCACGGCCTTCCCGGCCACCACGCGCGCCTCGGTCCCGCTCACGACCCACCACCCGGCAGGGACGCGCGGACGGTGACCACGACGGGGTTCCGGGCAGCCCGCCCGGCGGAGGGATCAAGCCTGACCGCCCGGAGCCGGGTGGGCTGCCCGGAACCCCCCACCCCGATCACGACGACGCCCGCAGCGACGCCGTGCCGAGCTTCTCCACGACGGCCCGGACGTGGGCACCGGGACGCAGCGGCACGGCGGCGGTCGCCGCGCCGGCCAGGAACACCCAGCCCTCGCGGAGGCGCACCCCGTGCCGACCCGCGAGGCGGATCCCCTCGTCCAACGCCCGGCGCGGGTCACCGAGGATCGCCGCGGTCGAGCCGACCTGGGCCACCCGCCCGTCGACCTCCAGCAGCACGCCCAGGTTGTCCAGCCCGTCCGGCACCGGGCACCACGGCCCGACCACGAACGCGGCGGCCGACGCGTTGTCGGCGATGACGTCCGGCAGCGCGAAGGTGAAGTTCGCGTACCGGGAGTCGATCAGCTCGATCGCCGGGGCGACCGCCCGGACCGCGTCGGTGAAGTCGCCGACCGGCTCGCCGGGCTCGGGGAGCCGGTCCAGCAGGAACGCCACCTCCGGCTCGGCCCGGGGATGGATGTAGTCGCCGACCTCGACCGTGCCGCCGTCGGGCACCCGCATCGTGTCCGTGAGCCGGCCCCAGATCACCTCGTCCACGCCGACCTGGGCCATCTTCGCCTTGCTGGTCAGGCCCATCTTCAGCCCGACCAGCCGCTCGCCCCGGTCCAGCCGGCGCTGCAGCAGCGCGGTCTGCACCGCGTACGCGGCGTCGACGTCCAGGCCGGCCTCCGCCGCCAGTTGCGGGATCGCGGTGGCGGTGTCGGCCGCCGCGCCCAACCGCTCGGCGATCCCCGCCGTGTCCGGGCCGATCACCGTGCCACCTTCGTTCGCGACTGCGGGGCTCGCAAAACCGGCTCACTCCTCGCGCTCACAGCGATTCCTCCTTGCCGGCAAGGTCCAGCGCCACGTCCACGATCATGTCCTCCTGCCCGCCGACCATCCGGCGCCGGCCCAGCTCGACCAGGATCGACCGGACGTCCACGCCGTACTTGTCCGAGGCCCGCTCGGCGTGCCGCAGGAAGCTGGAGTAGACCCCGGCGTACCCCAGCGAGAGCGTCTCCCGGTCGACCTGCACGGGCCGGTCCTGCAGCGGCCGGACGACGTCGTCGGCGGCGTCCATCAGCGCGAAGACGTCGCAGCCGTGCTTCCAGCCGTGCAGCTCGGCGACGGCGACGAAGACCTCCAGCGGCGCGTTGCCGGCGCCGGCGCCCTGCCCGGCCAGTGACGCGTCCACACGCACCGTCCGGCCGTGCGGCGCGCCGAGCGGGCCGTCGCCGAGGATCCGCCCGTGCTCGACCGCGACCACGCTGTTGGCCACCCCGAGCGACAGGTTGTGGTGGGCGTGGATGCCGATCTGCGTCGCCGGCTCCAGCACCTGCCGGTACGCGTCGACCCGCTCGGCCACGTCGGACATCAGCAGCCGGCCACCGGAGTCGGTGACGTAGACGCAGTGCGCCCCGTACGACTCCATCAGTCTGGCCTGGGCGGCGAGCCCGGCCGGATCGTTCATGTGCGACATCATCAGGAAGCCGGAGACGTCCATGCCGTTCTCGCGGGCCCAGGAGATGTGCTGGGCGGAGATGTCGGCCTCGGTGCAGTGGGTGGCGATCCGCACGCTGGTCACCCCGAGCGCCTTCGCCGCCCTCAGGTCGGCGATGGTGCCGATGCCGGGCAGCAGCAGGGTGGTCAGCTTCGCGGTCGTCAGCACCTCGGCCGCCGCCGAGATCCACTCGGCGTCGCTGGCCGCGCCGTGGCCGTAGTTGACGCTGGAGCCGGCGAGCCCGTCGCCGTGCGCCACCTCGATGGCAGCCACCCCGGCCGCGTCGAGCGCGGCGGCGATGGTGCGCACCTGGTCGACGGTGTAGCGGTGGGCGATGGCGTGCATACCGTCGCGCAGCGTCACGTCCTGGATGTACAGGTCGGTCATGCGGTCACCTCCACGGCGGCGTCGCGGTCGGTCACCGCCGCGCGCAGGGCCACCAGCCGCTCCGCGGTGCGCAGCGCGGCCGAGGTCATGATGTCCAGGTTGCCGGCGTACGCCGGCAGGTAGTGCCCGGCGCCGGAGACCTCCAGGAAGACAGAGACCTGCAACCCGGTCAGGTGCCGACCCAGCGACGGCACGTACGTGTCGACCCGGTCGAACTGCACGTCCTGCTTGAGCCGGTAGCCGGGGACGTACTCCTGGACGGTCGCCACCATCTGCGCCACCGAGGCGGCGATCGCGGCCCGGTCGGCGTCGGCGTCCGGGCAGAGGCAGTAGACCGTGTCCCGCATCAGCAGCGGCGGGTCGGCCGGGTTGAGCACGATGATCGCCTTGCCGCGCTCGGCGCCGCCGACCACCTCGATCGCCCGGGCGGTGGTCTCGGTGAACTCGTCGATGTTCGCCCGGGTGCCCGGCCCCGCCGACTTCGAGGCGATCGAGGCGACGATCTCCCCGTACGCGACCGGGGTGACCCGGCCGACGGCGGCGACGATCGGCACGGTGGCCTGCCCGCCGCAGGTCACCATGTTGACGTTGCGTTCGTGCAGGTGCTCGTCGAGGTTGACCGGGGGCACGACGTACGGTCCGATGGCGGCGGGGGTCAGGTCGACCACGGTGCGGCCGTGCCCCCGCAGCACCGCGTCGTTGTGCCGGTGCGCGCCGGCCGAGGTGGCGTCGAAGACCAGCTCGACGTCGGCGAACTCGGGCATCGCGACCAGCCCGTCGACGCCCTCGGCGGTGGTCGCCACGCCGAGGCGCCGGGCCCGGGCCAGGCCGTCGGAGGCCGGGTCGATGCCGGCCATCGCCACCATCCGGAGGCTCCCCGGGGAGCGCGAGGAACGCAGCGAAGCGGAGTCCCGCAGTCGCGACCCATCAGGATCGCTGCTCAGCCGGCGCACCTTGATCATCAGATCGGTGCCGATGTTGCCCGACCCGATCACCGCCACCCCGACAGTCATGCCGCCCCCTCCGACGACGAGAAACACGTCCGGACCGAACCGAGGCCGGAGACCCGCGCCTCGTACGCCGCGCCGGGGGTCACCGGCACCATCGGGCCGAGCGCCCCGGAGAGCACCACGTCGCCCGCGCGCAGCGGATCGCCGGAGCGGGCCAGCGTCTGCGCCAGCCACTCCAGCGCGTGCAGCGGGTTGCCCAGGCAGGCCGCGCCCGCGCCGACCGACACCGGCTCCCCGGCATGTTCGAGGACCATCCCGCACAGCCGCAGGTCCACGTCGGCGAGGCGGCGCGGCGTGGTGCCCAGCACGAAGAGGCCGCTGGAGGCGTTGTCGGCGACGGTGTCCACGATGGAGATATCCCAGCCGGCGACCCGCGAGTCGACGATCTCGATCGCCGGCAGCACGTGGTCGACCGCCCGGACCAGGTCCGCGGTGGTGACCCGCTCGTCGGGCAGGTCCGCGCCGAGCACGAAGGCGACCTCCGCCTCCACCCGGGGCTGGAGCAGCCGGTCGATCGCCACCTCGGCCCCGTCCGGCACCGCCATCGCGTCGGTCAGCACGCCGAAGTCCGGCTGGTAGACGCCGAGGCCCTCCTGCACCGCCCGCGAGGTCAGCCCGATCTTCGCGCCGACCCGGCGGTGGCCCCGCTGCAACCACTGCCGCACCTGGAGCTGCTGGACGAGGTACGCCGAGGTGACGTCCCCCTCGGGCAGCAGCCGCCCGCGCAGCGGCGGGCAGGGTTTGCCGCTCTCCCGCGCCTCGACCAGTTCCCGGGCCGCGGCTTCATGATCCGTCATGTCAGGTCCACGCAGACGTTGGTGAGTTCGGAGTAGAAGTCGAGCGAGTGCACGCCGCCCTCGCGCCCGATCCCGGACGCCTTCACCCCGCCGAACGGGGTGCGCAGGTCGCGCAGGAACCAGGTGTTCACCCAGACGATGCCGGCGTCGAGCCGGGCCCCGGCCCGGTGCGCCCGCCCGACGTCCCGCGTCCAGACCGTCGCCGCCAGGCCGTACTCGGTGCCGTTGGCCAGCGCGTACGCCTCGTCCTCGTCGTCGAACGGGGCGACGTGCACCACCGGGCCGAAGATCTCCTCGGTGTTGGTGCGGGCGTCCGGGCCCAGCCCGGTCAGCACCGTCGGCTGCACGTACGCGCCGCCGTCGCGGGCGTCGCCGAAGGCCGGCGTGCCGCCCCCGGCCAGCACCTCGGCGCCCTCGGCGCGGGCGAGGTCGTAGTGGCCGAGCACCTTGGCGCGGTGCTGGTGCGAGATCAACGGCATGTTGACGGTGGCCTCGTCGGCCGGCCAGCCGTACGGCAGCTCCGCGGCCCGCTTCGCGAGCCGGGCGGTGAACTCCTCGAACACCGGGCGCTGCACGTAGATGCGCTCGGTGCAGAGGCAGACCTGCCCGCCGTTGGTGAAGCTGGAGCGGACGGATCCGGCCACGGCCGCGTCGAGGTCGGCGTCGGCGAAGACCAGCCCGGCGTTCTTGCCGCCCAGCTCGAAGGAGACGGCCTTCACGCCGTCGGCGGCGGCCCGCATGATCGCGCCGCCGGTGGCCGACTCGCCGGTGAAGGTGATCGCGTCGACCCCCGGGTGGCGGGTGAGGAACTCCCCGGCCGAGTCCGGGCCGAAGCCGTGCACCAGGTTGAACACCCCGTCCGGCACGCCGGCGGCGGCCATCACCTCGGCGAGCAGGGTCGCCGACGCGGGAGTCTCCTCGCTGGGCTTCACCACCACCGCGTTGCCGCAGGCCAGGGCCGGGGCGACCTTCCAGGTGAGCAGCAGCAGCGGCAGGTTCCACGGCACGATCACCGCGACCACGCCGACCGGCTTGCGGACCGCGTAGTTCAGCGCCCGGCCGCCGGTCGGGGTGACCGTGGTGAAGGACTCGGTCGGCGCGGTCGCCACGATCTCGGCGAAGGCGCGGAAGTTCGCCGCGCCGCGCGGGATGTCCAGGGTGCGGGCCTGCGAGATGGCCTTGCCGGTGTCGGCGACCTCGGCGGTGACCAGGTCATCGAAGCGGCGCTCCAGCTCGTCGGCGACCCGGCGGAGCACCTCGGCGCGCTCCCGCTCCCCCATCCGGCCCCACGGCCCGCGCAGCGCCGCCCGCGCGGCGGCGACGGCGTCGTCCACGCGCGCCCGGTCGGCCTCCACGACCTCGAAGACCGGCTCGCCGGTGACCGGGCTGCGCTTGGTGAACCGCCGCCCGGCGTCGACGAACTCGCCGCCGACGAAGTTGCGCAACAGACCCGGGCCGTCGGGCGCCCGCCCGGTCATCAGCCGGGGATCCCAGGTGACGGTCATCGACGCCTCCCTCGGTTGATCGCCACGCCGACCGCGCCGGCCAGCAGGGCCGCCGCGCCGGCGGCCACCGCACCCAGCACCCGGTGCTGACGGCGGACGCGCCGCACCACCTCGGCGTACGGGGTGGTCGAGAAGGACACCAGCTCGTACCGGGAAACGTACCGGCCCGGCAGCGCCCGTTCCAGCGCGTGTTCGACCTTCCGGCCGGCCTGGAACAGCGGGGAGGCCACCTTGTCCCGCATCTCCACGAAGTTGGCCAACGCCATCCGCGCGATGGCCTCGGCGTTGGCCTGCCGGCGCTGCTGGAACAGCGGCAGCGCCGCGGACCAGTCGTCGGCGCACTCGTCCAGGCAGCGGTCCAGCTCGACCACGTCCTCGAAGGCGCAGTTGGCGCCCTGGCCGTAGAACGGGACGATGGCGTGCGCCGCGTCGCCGAGCAGGCCGACCCGCCCGTCCGCCTGCCACGGCGTGCAGCGCACGGTGCCGAGCACGCCCACCGGGTTGTGCTGGTAGTCGTCGACGAGGTTCGGGGCGAGCGGCGGCAGATCCGGGTAGTGCTCGGCGAAGTGCCGCTCGATCGCCGCGGGGCTGCCCAGCGAGGCGAAGCTGGCGGTGCCGTGGGTGGGCCAGAAGAGCGTGCAGGTGAACGAGCGGTCCGGGTTCGGCAGGGCGATCATCATCGAGGTGCCGCGCGGCCAGATGTGCAGGGCGTCCGGGTCGAGGGCGAAGTCCCCGCCCAGCGGCGGGATCGTCAGCTCCTTGTAGCCGTAGTCGAGGAAGTCCAGGCTCTCGGTCAGCAGCCCGTACGCCAGCAACTGCCCGCGCACCGCCGAGCCGGCGCCGTCGGCGCCGAGGACGACCGACGCGGTGGCCGCGACCTTGCCCTGCGGCGTCTCGAAGGTCATCTCGCCGGTGGCCGGGTCGAGCCCGACGAGCCGGTGGTCGAAGGCGACCCGCACCCCGGGCAGGGCGGTCGCCGCGTCCAGCAGGGCGTTGTTCAGCGCGCCCCGGCTGATCGAGTTGATCGCCCGGTCGCCGGAGGCGCTGTACGACTGGAACTGCGGCTCGCCGGAGACCGGGTGGACCATCCGGCCGCGCATGGGCAGCGCGTCGGCGAGCACCTGCCCGTCGAGGCCGATGCGGCGCAGCGCGTCGAGGCCCCGCTCGGAGAGCGCCAGGTTGATCGAGCGTCCCCGCTCGACGGTGCCGGTACGCGGGTCGGGCCGCCGCTCGTAGAGCGCCACCGGGTAGCCGCGGCGGGCCAGGAAGCAGGCCAGCAGGCAGCCGGCCAGGCCGGCGCCGACGACCGCGATCTCGTCCCGCTCCTCGGTCACCGAGCCTGCCTCCGTTCGCGACTGCGGGGCTCGCAACCCCGGCTCACTCCTCGCGCTCACCGGTTCACCTCCACCGTGGTGGCCAGCGCGTCGGCGACCCGCCAGCAGTCGTGGTACGTGGAGTAGAGCGGCACCGGGGCGAACCGGATGATGTCCGGTTCCCGGGCGTCGGCGATGACGCCGTGCTCGTGCCGCAGCCGCTTGGCCAGCCCGGTGGCGCTGCCCGCGCCGATCCGCACCGAGAGCTGGCAGCCCCGCCGCTCGGGCTCGCGCGGGGTGACCACGGTCAGCGGGCGGTCCGCGGTCACCCCGTCGAGCAGCCCCGCCAGGTAGCCGGTGAGCCGGATGCTGCGCTCGCGCAGCGCCGGCATGCCGACGGAGTCGAACAGCTCCAGCGAGGTCCGCACCGGGCCCATCGCGAAGATCGGCGGGTTGGAGACCTGCCACGCCTCCACGGTGGCCGGCGGCCGGGAGACCGGGGTCATCTCGAACCGGGTCGCCGCGTCGGTGCTCCACCAGCCCTCGAAGCGCGGCAGCCCGGGGTCGCCCAGGTGCCGCTCGTGCACGAACACGCCGGCCAGCGCGCCCGGCCCGGAGTTGAGGTACTTGTAGGAGCACCAGGCGGCGAAGTCGACGTCCCAGTCGTGCAGGGCCAGCGGGACGTTGCCGGCGGCGTGCGCCAGGTCCCAGCCGACCACGGCCCCCGCCGCGCGGCCGGCGGCGGTGATCGCCGGGATGTCCATCAGCTCGCCGGTGAGGTAGTTGACCCCGCCGAGCAGCACCAGCGCCACCCGGTCGCCCTCGGCGGCCAGGTAGTCGGTCACGTCCTCGGTGCGCAGGGTGTCCTCGCCGTCGCGGGGGCGCAACCGGACGACGGTGGCGTCCGGGTCCAGGCCGTGGAAGCGGGCCTGGCTGCGCACGGCGTAGCTGTCCGAGGGGAAGGCGCTGTCCTCGATGACGATCCGGGTCCGCGCCCCGGCCGGCCGGTAGAAGCTGACCATCAGCAGGTGCAGGTTCACCGTCAGGGAGTTCATCACCACGACCTCCGCCGGGGCGGCGCCGACCAGTCGCGCGGCGGGCGCCGTCAGCAGCTCGTGGTACGGCAGCCAGGGGCGCTCCGCCTCCAGGTGGCCCTCGACCCCCAGCCGGCTCCACGCGTCCAGGTCGGCGAGCAGCTCCCCACGGGTGGCCCGCGGTTGCAGGCCGAGGGAGTTGCCGGCCAGGTACGCGGCCTCGGGGTAGCGCCCGCCGTCGGCCGCCGGCACGTGGAACAGGTGGCGGTGCCCGGGGTCGGCGGCGTCGCGGCGGTGCGCCTCGGCCTCGCCGGCGGCGAACCCGGAAGAGTCTGGTGCGAGGGTGTTCATGTGGTGTCTCGCTCTCCGGTCACATCGCGGTCCGGGCCGACCACAGCTCGGGGAAGACCACCCGGGCCATGCTGCGCTGCAACCACGCCAGTCCGGCGGAGCCGCCGCTGCCGACCTTGGCGCCCATTGTGCGCTGCACCGCCTTGACGTGGTGCTGTCGCCAGTCGCCGAACTGCTCGGCGACCTCGGTCAGCGCCTCGCCCAGCAGCCGGAGGTGGTTGTCCGGCCCGGCGTCGGCGTAGATCCGCACCCAGGCCGCCTCGACCGCGGCGTGCGGCTCGTGCTCGACGGCGACGTCCCGGTCCAGCAGGTCGGCCGGGAGGTCGTGGCCGTGCCGGGCGAGCAGCGCGAGCACGTCGTCCCAGACGCTCGGCGCGGCCAGGGTGGCCCGCAGCTCGGCGTGCACCTCGGCCTGCCGCCGGAACGGCCGGATCAGCGCCTCGTCCCGGAGCCCGAGCAGGAACTCCAGGTGCCGGTACATCGCCGACTGGAAGCCGGAGCCCTCGCCCAGCAGGTTGCGGAACCGGTTGAAGTCGGCCGGGGTCATCCAGCGCAGCCCCTTCCAGGCGGCGTTCAGCGCCTCCAGGTGCAGGGCGGCACGGCGCAGCGGGGCCAGCGCGTCCCACACCCGGTCGACGCGCAGCAGCCGCTGGGTCTCGCGCAGCTCGTGGCAGGTCAGCCCGAAGTACAGCTCCATGATCTGGCTGACCATCAGGAAGGACATCTCGCCCGGGTCGTCGCTCAGTGGCCGCTGCAACCGGTGCAGGGTGCTGGCCTGCACGTACGCGTCGTACGGCACCCGCTCGGCGAACTCCAGGGTCGGCTCCCCGCCGTTGCGGGCCGCCCGGGCGGCGCGCTGCCGCGGGGTGACCGGGCGTACCGCCGCCCGGGTGGGCGCCCGCAGGTCCGTCTGCTCCACCGGTCCTCCTCTGCTCGCTGGGGTGTGCCGGCCTGGCCGGGCCGGGTGACCGACATGATCTCGCGGTGGAACCGGCAGATGGAATGCCGGATCAACGGCTCTACCGCCCGCTGACCTGCGGCGCGGAAGGTGCGAGCGCGATTCGGCTTGGAGAAAGTAAGGTCGCCTCATGGACGACATGGACTGGGCGCTGCTGCGGGAGTTGCAGGCCGACGCGCGCCTCTCCTTCAGCGAGCTGTCCCGGCGGGTGCACCTGTCGCCGCCGGCCGTGGCCGAGCGGGTGCGCCGGCTGGAGGAGGCCGGGATCATCACCGGCTACCACGCCCACGTCGACCTGACCCGGGCCGGCCGCACGGTGGTCGCGTTCATCCGGATGTCCTGCTACGGCTCGCGGTGCATCCTGCACGACCCAGAGGTGGCGGGGTGGCCGGAGATCCTGGAGATCCACCGCATCACGGGCGACGCGTGCAGCATGCTGAAGGTGGCGGCCGGGTCGATCGGGGAGTTCGAGGCCGTCATCGACCGGCTCGCCCCGTACGGCCAGCCGTCCAGCACGATGGTCCTGTCCACCCCGCTGGACTGGCACCCCGTCACCCCGCTGTCCTCCTCCCCCCGCCACCGCTGACCGCGATCCGGGTTTGCCCCGGGGCCAGCGGGAAAGCAGGCGCTGTTGCCCGGGGAGGATTCCGGTGATCGTCACCGGAAGGGGGGATCATGCCGGTGTTCACAGCGTTCACACGTGCCCTGACCAGCGCCCTGTCCGTGTTGGGACTGGTCGGGGCGTTCGTCCTGATCACGATCGCGCCCGCGCGGGCGGGCGAGAACACCTTCGTCGAGGTGGTACCCAACAGCGCCCAGGCCGGCACCCGGGTCAGGATCCGGGCCAGTTGCGACAACGCCAACAACCGCCAGGCCACCGTACGCTCCGACGCCTTCGGGGGACCGGTGGTGCTGCGGCCCGACAACGGTTTCCTGACCGCCCAGGCCACGATCCCGGGCAACAAGCAGCCCGGGGACTTCCCGGTCGACCTGCGCTGCGACAACGGCAACACCGCGACGACCACGCTCACCGTGCTGAACATGGAGCAGCCCACGAAGGGGCCGGCGACCGGGGGCGGCGGCACCGCCGGCGGCACGGGCACCGGCTCGGTGCTGCTGGTGGGCGGCCTCGCCGCGGTGGCCCTGGCGGTGGGCTTCGGGTTCCTCGGCAACCGTCGTCGGACCGGGACCGGTTCCTGACCCGCCCGCCGCCATGGCCCGCTCTAAGAGGCGTACCAGGCGATCCGATCCGGGCCGGGTCCGGGCGACCACCCGGCGGGCGCTGCGGGCGTCCCGCCGGGCCGCGGCCGCCACCGCCCGCCGGCTGCGGCGGGTGGCCGGGGAGACGGTGTCGGCCAGCGTCGCCACCACCGACCCGGCGGTCGAGCCGCTGCCCGCCCGACCCCGGCACCGCTGGGTCGCCGCCGGCCGCCGGCTGGCGCCCGGCCGGAACCCCGGCCTCCCGGTCCTGGTGGTCGGGACGCTGATGGTGCTGATCATCGCGATGCTCGCCGTGGAGCGGGTCGCCGGCGTGAGCGTGCTGCCGGACCGGTTCATCGCGGGGCTGCGGCCACCGCCGAAGAAGTTCCCGGTGCTGCCCGCCAGCCCTCCCGTCGACATCACCATCGACACGATCGACGTCCGGGCGCCCGTACACAACGTCGGCATCGCCCCGGACGGCAGCATCGGCGTGCCGGACGCCGCCCGCGCCCAGGAGGCCGGCTGGTACGACCAGGGCCCGACCCCCGGGCAGTACGGCCCGGCCGTCATCGTCGGGCACGTCGACACCTCGACCGGGCCGGCGGTCTTCCACAAGCTGCGGGACCTGCGGGAGGGCGACCCGATCGAGGTCGCCCGCGCGGACCGCTCGGTGGCGGTCTTCGAGGTGGACACGGTCGAGCGCTTCGGCAAGGAGCGGCTGCCCGTCGACGAGGTCTTCGGCGACTTCAGCCGCCCCCGGCTACGCCTGATCACCTGCGGCGGGCGCTGGGTCGGCGGGGAGACCGGCTACGCCGACAACGTGGTGGTCTTCGCGTCCCTCGTCCGATCCCGCACCACCTGAGCAGGGTGGCCTCGCGGGTCAGGCGGCCTCGGGCTCACGCAGGTCGAGCCAGTCGGCCCAGCGGGGGTCGGGCGCCCGGTGGCCGAGGACCCGCCAGGCGGTGCCCTTCGGGGCGGCCGGCAGCGCGTGCAGCCGCCAGCCCAGCTCGGCCGGGGTCTTGTCACCTTTGGTGTGGTTGCACCGGGCACAGGCCGCGACGACGTTCTCCCAGACGTGCCGGCCGCCACGGCTGCGCGGGAAGACGTGGTCGATGGTCTCGGCGGGGCCCCGGCAGTAGGCGCAGCGCCAGCCGTCCCGGGCGAAGATCGCCCGCCGGGAGAGCCCGACGTGGGTGCGGTAGGGCACCCGCACGAAGCGGGTGAGCCGGACGACCGACGGCACCGGCAGCGCGTTGCGGGCGCTGTGCAGGACCCCGTCGCCGTCGGCGACGCAGACCGCCTTGGCGGAGAGCACGAGGATGGCGGCACGACGCACGGACACGACACACAGCGGCTCGTAGGTGGCGTTGAGGACCAGCGCACCGGAGCCCACCGTGGGTCGTATGTCAGGCATCGCGATCACCCTCCCGGTTCAGCGGCCCCGCACTCACCACCGCCGACCGGGAACGGGCACAGCGACCCACCGCGGCCGACGCCGGCCGGATCACCGACGTCCGTGCGCCCATCGTCCCTGATCGGCCCCCGGATTGCACGTACTAATCCGGGGTCCCTCCGGAAGCGTTTCCCCCGTCCGTCACAATGACCGGTTCGCCCTCGTACGGCCGGCGTGACCCGGCACCGCGCGGGGCCCCGGTCACGGCCCGGAGGGTCGGCGGGAGTGCGAGGCCCCGGGTGCGGTACGAAGACAGCGTGACCGCTGCCAGCCTCCTGCCGCTCGCCCTGCCCGCCGTCGAGGCGCCGACGCCGGACCCGTCGCCGACCTGCCTGGACGACGCGCTCTGCCGCAGCGTCTTCGACATCACCAACTCGGTGTGGTTCGCCGAGGGCAGCTACTGGATCCTGCTCAAGCCGCTGCGGATCGTCATGATCCTGCTGCTGGCGGTCGCCGCCCGGTGGCTGGTGCACCGGACGATCAGCCGGCTGGTGCGCACCACCACCGACGCGGGCGTGCCCACCATGCTGCGGCCCCTGCGCGAGCGGATCCCCACCGCTGCCGCGGAGCCGGGCGAGTTCGTCCCGGAGCGGCGCCGCCAGCGGGCCGAGGCGATCGGGTCGGTGCTGCGCAGCCTCAGCACGGCATTCATCTTCGGCATCGCGGTGCTGATGGTGCTCAAGGAGTTCAGCTTCGACCTGGCCCCGCTGCTCGCCAGCGCCGGCATCGCGGGCGTGGCGCTCGGCTTCGGCGCGCAGAGCCTGGTCAAGGACCTGCTCGCCGGCCTGTTCATGCTGATCGAGGACCAGTACGGCGTCGGCGACACGGTGGACCTCGGCGAGGCGACCGGCGTGGTGGAGTCGGTCGGGTTGCGGGTCACCACGGTCCGCGACGGGCGGGGCGTGCTCTGGTACATCCGCAACGGCGAGATCGTCCGGGTGGGCAACAAGAGCCAGGGCTGGGCCCTGGTCGTGGTGGACCTGCCGATCGGCTTCGCCGGCACCGAGCAGGCCACGGCGGTGCTGCGGACCGCGGCCGCCTCGGTGGCGGTGGACCCGGAGCTGGCGCCGGAGATCGTCGAGCCGCCCGAGGTGCTGGGCGTCGAGCAGATGACGGTCGAGGGCGCGGTGATCCGTACGGTGGTCAAGACGACCGCCGACGGGCAGTTCGCGGTCGGCCGGGAGCTGCGGCGCCGGCTGGCCGAGGCGCTGGAGAACTCGGGCATCACCGCGAAGATCGCGGCCGCCCGGCTCTATCCCGGCGTGCCGATCGCCGCCCCCGGCGAGACCGGGCAGGGCGGCGCGACCTGAGCCGGCCGAGAAGGCCATCGGCGGGGGTCGCGGTCCGGGCGGCCCCTCGGGTATCGTCCGTTCGTTCAGTCGGAGATGCGACGATCAATCCGTTCGCCCTAGCCAGTTGTCAGACGATCGGGCAGAATCCGGTGCACGCGCTCCCCCAGAGCGTGATCACGTCCTCGCTGATCCGTGAATCTGACGACGGTTCCCGGGCCCCTCCATCACGAGTGGACCGCCCCGGGAACGATGGAGGCGACGGTGCCCGACCAGCGACCATCCCCGGAAGGGCCGGCAACCTTCCGTGAGGTGTTCGCCGATCGCGAATACCGCGCCGTCTTCGCGGCGAGCGCTCTCTCCTGGATCGGCGACTACATCGCCAAGGCCGCGGTAACCCTGCTGGTCTACGAGGCGACCCGGTCGGTCGCGCTCTCCGCGGCCGCATTCGCGGTGAGCTACCTGCCCTGGCTGGTCGGCGGGCCCCTGCTCGCGACCCTCGCGGAGCGGCACCGCTACCGGCAGGTCATGGTGGTCTGCGACCTCGTCCGGATGGTGCTGATGGTCGGCATCGCCATCCCCGGCATGCCCGTCCCGCTGATCCTGGCCCTGCTCTTCGCCACCACCCTGGCCAACCCACCCAGCCAGGCCGCCAAGTCCGCGCTGATCCCCCTGATCCTCACCGGGGACCGGCTGGTGTTGGGGCTGTCGATCAACAGCAGCGTGGGCCAGGCCGCCCAGGTCGTCGGCTACCTCGCGGGCGCCGCCATCGCCGCCTTCAGCCCCACGGCCGCGCTCCTGGTGAACGCGGCGACGTTCGCCCTGTCGGCCGCGCTGGTCCGCTTCGGGGTTGCGGACCGCCCACCGGCGATGACCGCCGCGCACCGCAGCCACCTGTTGCGGGAGACCGCCGAGGGCTTCCAGATCGTGTTCGGCACCCCGGTGCTGCGGGCCATCGCCGTCCTGGTCTTCGCCGCCATGCTCTTCTCCGTGGTGCCGGAGGGCCTGGCCGCCGCCTGGGCCAGCGAGCACGCCGGTCCTCTGGACGCCGGCGCCGCCCAGGCGATCATCATGGCGGCCAGCCCCGTCGGTTTCATCGTCGGCGGCCTGGTGATGAGCCGGGCGTTCGGGCCGGACCGGCGGCTGACCATGATGCGGCCGTTGGCGGTGCTCTCCCCGCTGGCCCTGGTGCCGGCCCTGCTCGACCCGCCACCGCTGGTGGTGGCGCTGCTCGCCGCGGCCTCCGGGTTCGCGGTGGCCGGCATGCTCCCGGTGGCCAACGGCCTCTTCGTCCGGGCCCTGCCCACCGGCTTCCGGGCGCGCGCCTTCGGGGTGATGGCCACCGGCCTCCAGGTGATCCAGGGCCTGGCCGTCCTGATCACCGGGCTGCTGTCCGAGCGCTACCCGATCCCGATCGTGGTCGGGGTGTGGAGCGCGGTCGGCGTCCTGCTGATGGCGCTCACCGCCCTGCGCTGGCCGAGCCAGCCGACCATCGCCTCGGCCGTCGCGGCGGCCGAGGCGGCGGGCAGGGCGACAGCGGGCACGGCGGTCCCGCTGGCCGGCAGTGCCGGTACGGAGACGGGCCCGTCGGGGGACGGCCGGCGCGGTCCGTCGGAGCAGCTCGACGGCGACCCGGTGGGCGGCCGGCCGGGCGAGCCGGGCTACCAGCGCCACGCGGTGAGCTGACGCACAGCCGCCACCCCCCGCCACCCCGGATGGCACCTGGCAGGATGGAACGGTGAATGCCGCAGGTGAGTCCGACCGTCCCGGCGCGTCGATGACCCTCTTCGAGGCGGTGGGCGGCGAGCCCACCTTCCGCAAGCTGGTGGACGAGTTCTACGCCGGGGTCGCCACCGACCCGCTGCTGCGCCCCATGTATCCCGAGGAGGACCTCGGCCCCGCCGCGGACCGACTGGCCCTGTTCCTCATGCAGTACTGGGGCGGCCCGCACACGTACTCCGCCCAGCGCGGGCACCCCCGGCTGCGGATGCGCCACGCGCCGTTCCGGATCGGCGCCGCCGAGCGGGACGCGTGGCTGCTGCACATGCGCCGCGCCGTCGACCGGCTCGACCTGCCGCCGGAGATCGCCACCGCGCTCTGGGACTACATGGAGCGGGCCGCGTACTTCATGGTCAACATGATGGAGGACCCGGCCGGGCCCGCCTGACCGCGCGCCAGGTGGGCGCGGGGGTCGGCTCGGGGCGAGCCGCGTCAGCCGGGACGGCGTCGGCTCGGCGCACGGCCGCCTCGGCTGGGAGCAGGGCGACCTCGGCTCAGAGCAGGGCGCCCTCGTCGTGCAGCCAGTCGACGAAGCTGGTGGCGACCGCCGCGCCACAGTCGAGCATCTCGACCAGGAGCGCGTCGTGCGCCCCGGCGCCGAACGGCACCTGCAGCTCCGCGTAGATCGGCAGCTGCCCGCGCTCCGTCGGGTCGCCGATGTAGGCCTTGCAGAAGCGGCGGGTGTGGTTCCACTCGTTGACCACCCGGTAGGCCCGGTCGGCCCAGTCGGGCGGCACCGTCGCGTGTGGACGGGCCCGCATCACCAGGATCTCGTCCTCGGGGCCCTCCAGGGTGACCAGCACCGCGTGCCGCTCCCACATGGCCAGCAGGTTCCCGTCGCCGTCGGCCAGGTAGCGCACGTCGAGCAGGTCGAGCGCGTCGCAGACACGGCGCAGGGTGACCGGCTCGACGGTGGCCGGCATGTCCGCCATCACGGGCCGCTCGGCCGCCGGGCAGTCGTCTCCCGGCTGACGGGGGGCCGGTGGTCCGACCCGGACGGTGCCCTCCACTGTGATCCCGCTCCGACTGTCCGGATCGCCGCCGCCGTTGGCGGGACCGGGGCGCCATGACCACCACGGCATCGTTCGCGCACCTCACTCCCCAGCGGATCCAGCCGCCTACGGTGCGTTGGATCCGAGGATGGACGGTACCCGGACAGCCGGGTTGAAGCACCCCCCCAACGGCAGCCCCAGGACAGAAGAATGACCACGGGTCATCCGAACGGATGACCTCAGAGGGGCCGCACGGCAAGATCCGTAGCCTTCTGCGACCAGATCGCTCCGTAAGGTCCCACGAGTCCGACCCAACGGCCGACCGTGCGCACCTGGACGTCGCCCGCGCCGGCAGCGCCGGCAGCCTCCCCGGCGGTGCCCAGGAAGCCCATCCGGACCAACCCCTGGACCATCCGCTGGGTCACCTCGACCGGCTCGCCGGGCGGGTCGTCGGGGGTGACCACCACCGGCACGTGATCGAGCAGCGCGTCGCGCAACGCCCGCTGGCCGACCGCCCGGCCGGCCACGCCGTGCGCGGCGGCGTCGCGCAGGGTGCCCGCCGCCGCCGCGGCGATCCGCCGCAGCTCCCCCGCCGGCAGTGTCTCCACCCGTCGGCTGGTCGGGGGCGGCAGCGGCCAGCGCCACCGCTCGTCCCGGCGCCGGGGCAGCGCCCCGCCGCCGGCCGCCAGCTCGGCGAGCAGCTCGCCGGCCCCGACGGTGACGTCGCCGGGGCCGTCGCCGGCCACGGTGCGGACGACCAGCACCCCCCACGGCAGGTGCCCCCAGAGGGCCGTACGCCCCGCCACGCCGGTCGGCCGCAGCCGCACCGGCGCGTCCCGGTCAAGCCGCACCAGGCGGGCGAGGAAGGCCCCCGCGTCGGCCGCGTCCACGATCCCGTGCCCGCCGCCGGCCGCGCCCGCCGGCGTGGGGGCCGGTCCCCCGGCGCCCGTCACGCCGGCCCGAGCCGCGGCGCGTACGAGAGCAGGAACTCGCGCTCCTCCGGGCTGACCCGCCGGGGCGTCTGCCGGGTCAGGTCGAACGGCACCAGCACGGAGCGGGCTCGGCTGGCCAGCACGTCGCCGTCGTACAGCTCGTAGGCGACCGTGAAGGACGCGGCCCGGATCTCCTCCACCCACAGCTCGATGCGCACGGTCGGAGCCGCCTCGGCGGTGGCCCGGCCGAGGGCGTAGTCGACCGGGCGCAGGTAGTCGACCTCGTGCCGACGGATCACGACCCCGTCGGCGAGCGAGCCCACGCCCCACGCCCGGCCGCCGGCGAACATCAACGCCACCCGCGCCTCCTCGTAGAGGGTGAGGAAGCGCGAGTTGTTGACGTGGCCGTACGCGTCCAGGTCCGACCACCGCAGGGTGCAGTGGTAGACAAAGCGGTCCGCCACGTCAGTCGCGGGTGAGCTTGCGGTAGGTGACCCGGTGCGGGCGGGCCGCCTCGGCGCCGAGCCGGTCGATCTTGTTCTTCTCGTACGCCTCGAAGTTGCCCTCGAACCAGAACCACTTGGCCGGGTTCTCGTCGTCGCCCTCCCAGGCCAGGATGTGCGTGGCGACCCGGTCGAGGAACATCCGGTCGTGGGAGATGACCACGGCGCAGCCGGGGAACTCCAGCAGCGCGTTCTCCAGGCTGCCGAGCGTCTCGACGTCGAGGTCGTTGGTCGGCTCGTCGAGCAGGATCACGTTGCCGCCGATCTTCAGCGTCAGCGCCAGGTTGAGCCGGTTGCGCTCGCCGCCGGAGAGCACCTTGGTCGGCTTCTGCTGGTCCGGCCCCTTGAAGCCGAACGCGGCGATGTACGCCCGCGACGGCATCTCGACCTTGCCCACCAGGAGGTGGTCCAGCCCGTCGGAGACGGTCTCCCAGACCGTCTTGTCGCCGGCCAGGCCCGCCCGGCTCTGGTCGACGTACGACAGCGAGACGGTCTCGCCCACCCGGACCGAGCCGCCGGTCGGCTGCTCCAGCCCGACGATGGTCTTGAACAGGGTGGTCTTGCCGACGCCGTTCGGGCCGATGATGCCGACGATGCCGTTGCGCGGCAGCGAGAACGACAGGTTGTCGATCAGCACCCGGTCGCCGAAGGCCTTGGTCAGGTTGTGCGCCTCGATGACCGTGTTGCCCAGACGCGGGCCCGGCGGGATCTGGATCTCCTCGAAGTCCAGCTTGCGGGTGTTCTCCGCCGCGGTCGCCATCTCCTCGTACCGCTCGAGGCGGGCCTTGGACTTGGTCTGGCGGGCCTTGGCGTTGGAGCGGACCCACTCCAGCTCATCGTCGAGCCGCTTCTTCATCTTGGCGTCGCGGCGCCCCTCGACGGCCATCCGGGCGGCCTTCTTCTCCAGGTAGGTGGAGTAGTTGCCCTCGTAGCCGATGGCCCGGCCGCGGTCCAGCTCGAGGATCCAGCCGGCCACGTTGTCGAGGAAGTACCGGTCGTGGGTGATCGCCATGACGGTGCCCGCGTACTTGGCCAGGTGCTGCTCCAGCCACTGCACGCTCTCCGCGTCGAGGTGGTTGGTGGGCTCGTCGAGCAGCAGCAGGTCGGGCGCCTCCAGCAGCAGCTTGCAGAGCGCGACCCGCCGGCGCTCGCCACCGGAGAGCTTGGTGACGTCGGCGTCCGGCGGCGGGCAGCGCAGCGCGTCCATGGCCAGCTCGAGCTTGGAGTCGATGTCCCAGGCGTCGGCGTTGTCCAGCTCCTCCTGGAGCTTGCCCATCTCCTCCATCAGCTCGTCGGAGTAGTCGGTCGCCATCTGCTCGGCGATGGCGTTGAACCGCTCCAGCTTGGCCTTGGTCTCCGCGACCGCCTCCTCGACGTTGCCGAGGACGGTCTTGGTGTCGTTCAGCGGCGGCTCCTGGGCCAGCATGCCGACGGTGTAGCCGGGCATGAGCCGGGCCTCGCCGTTGCTCGGCTGGTCCCACCCCGCCATGATCTTGAGAAGGCTGGACTTGCCGGCGCCGTTCGGGCCGACCACACCGATCTTGGCCCCCGGGAGGAAGCTCAGCGTCACGTTGTCGAGCACGACCTTGTCGCCGTGCGCCTTGCGCGCCTTTTCCAGGACGTAGATGTACTGGGCCACGGTGCGGGCTACCTCCGTAGGTTGCGACTGGGGGCCGGCGGGCGCGGGCCCGGGCTGCGACTTCCGCCCGCCGCCGCCGGCCGCTGGCCGGCCGCACGCACGCCATCGTCAATCCTGACAGGTACGCGGCGCCGCGCCCACATCACCCCGCCCCCGACGCTCCGGACGCGCCGCGCCACCCCTGCTTCTGAACAGGGGTATCGACAAGATCACGCAAGGGGTTGGACCATCGTGGGAAGGGTAGGTGACTCCGGCACGGGGCCCCAGACGCCGCAGCTACGCTCAGTACGCTCATTCGCGGTTGACCCGTCAGCACCCGGAGGTGGCCGAACGTGACCGTCCGCAGCTCCTTTGTCGTAGTGGCGAACCGGCTACCGGTCGACGAGGTGAGCACACCCGAGGGACGGCAGTGGCGCCGCAGCCCCGGGGGGTTGGTGACCGCGCTGCACCCCGTCCTCGCCGAGCACCAGGGCACCTGGGTCGGCTGGGCCGGCGGCACCGGCGCCGCCCCCGAGCCCTTCGACCTGGAGGGCATCCGGCTGCATCCGGTGCCGCTGAGCGCGGAGGAGTTGGAGCGCTACTACGAGGGCCAGTCCAACGCGACGATCTGGCCGCTCTACCACGACGCGGTGGAGACGCCGGCCTACAAGCGCCGCTGGCGCGAGGCGTACCGCCTGGTCAACGCCCGCTTCGCGGAGGCCGCGGCGGAGGTCGCGGCCGAGGGGGCGACGGTCTGGGTCCAGGACTACCAGCTCCAGCTCGTCCCGGCGATGCTCCGCGAGCTGCGGCCCGACCTGCGGATCGGCTTCTTCCTGCACATCCCGTTCCCGCCGATCGAGCTGTTCATGCAGATGCCGTTCCGCACCGAGATCCTGCGCGGCCTGCTCGGCGCGGACCTGGTCGGGTTCCAACAGCGGCTCGCCGCGCAGAACTTCGTCCGGCTGGCCCGGCACCTGCTCGGGCTGCGCTACGAGGGCCAGATGATCCAGGTCGACGGCCGCCAGGTGAAGGCCGGCGCGTTCCCCATCTCGATCGACACCAAGGAGATGGAGCGGCTGGCCGCCGACCCGGCGATCCAGGCCCGCGCGAAGGAGATCCGCGAGGAGCTGGGCAACCCGAAGACGATCATCCTGGGCGTCGACCGGCTCGACTACACCAAGGGCATCGAGTTGCGGCTCAAGGCCTTCCGCGAGTTGCTCGCTGACGGAAAGTTGACAGTCCCGGACGCGGTTATGGTGCAGGTGGCCACGCCCAGCCGCGAGCGGGTCGAGCACTACCAGGCGCTTCGCGTCAAGGTGGAGCGGGAAGTTGGTCGGATTAATGGCGAATTCGGCAGGGTCGGCGTGCCGGCGGTGCATTATCTGCATCAGTCGTACAGTCGCACTGAACTGGCCGCGATGTACGCCGCTGCCGACGTGATGATGGTGACCCCGCTCCGGGACGGAATGAATCTGGTGGCCAAGGAGTACGTCGCATCACGCGCCGACCAGGGCGGTGCGCTCGTGCTCAGTGAGTTCGCCGGCGCGGCCACCGAGCTGCGTCAGGCGTTCCTGTGCAACCCGCACGACCCCGACGCGGTCAAGGACGCCCTGCTGCGGGCCGTGCATGTCGAGAAGCCGGAGGCCCGCCGCAGAATGCGGACTATGCAACGCCATCTACGCACCCACGACGTGGGGCACTGGGCCAAGTCCTTCCTCACCGAACTCGGTGTGCCCCAGGCGGAGGAAGCGTGAACGCCGCCAGCGACATCGTCACGCCCGCGGCGGGCACGATGGACCCGGAGCTGCGCGCCGCCATCGGCCGGATCGCCCGGGTGCCACAGCTCCTGATCGCCTGCGACTACGACGGCACCCTGGCGCCGATCGTGGAGGACCCGAGCAAGGCCGTCCCGCTGCCGGAGTCGGTGGCCGCCGTCCGGGCGCTGGCCGCCCTGCCCCAGACCACCGTGGCGGTGGTCTCCGGGCGGGCCCTGCGCGACCTGGCCGCGCTCTCCCGGCTGCCCAGCGAGGTGCACCTGGTCGGCAGCCACGGCTCCGAGTTCGACATCGGCTTCGTCGAGCGGCTCTCCCCCGAGCTGATCGCCGTGCGCACCCGGCTGCGCGACGCGCTGCGCGAGATCGCCACGGCGCACCCGGGCATCCGGCTGGAGCGCAAGCCGGCGAGCGTCGCGGTGCACACCCGCGGGGTCGACCCGCAGGTCGCCGCCGCCGCCATCGAGGCGGTCCGCACCGGCCCCGCCACCTGGGCGGACGTCACCGTCACCCAGGGCAAGGAGGTCATCGAGCTGTCGGTGGTCGCCACCCACAAGGGCACGGCCGTCGACCAGCTGCGCACCCAGCTCTCCGCCAGCGCGGTGCTCTTCATCGGCGACGACGTCACCGACGAGAACGCCTTCGGCAACCTGCACGGGCCGGACGTCGGCATCAAGATCGGCCCTGGCGACACCCAGGCCGGCTACCGGGTGGCCGACCCGATCGAGGCCGCCCGGGCTCTCGGCCTGCTGCTGGAGACCCGCCGGCACTGGCTGTTCGGCGAGCGGGCGGTGCCGATCGAGCGGCACTCGATGCTGGCCAACGGCCGCACCGTGGCGCTGCTCACCCCCGAGGCCAAGATCACCTGGCTCTGCCACCCCAAGCCGGACTCGGCGGCGATCTTCGCCGACCTGGTCGGCGGCAGCCCGGCCGGGCACTTCAGCGTCGCCCCGGAGCGCGGGGGCATCCCGCTCGGCCAGCGCTACCGCTCGGGCACGATGACCGTCGAGACCCGGTGGTCGGGCCTGACCGTCACCGACTGGCTGGACAAGCCGGCCACCGAGACCACGCCCGACGGCCCGGCCGTCATCACCGGCGACTCGACCCTCGTCCGGGTGCTCACCGGCTCCGGCCGGGTCCGGCTGGAGTTCGCGCCCCGGCCCGAGTTCGGCCAGGTCGCGGTGCAGTTGCAGCCGCTCGGCGACGGCCTGCTGGTGCTCGGCTCCAACGAGCCGGTCGCGCTCTACTCCCCCGGGGTCGAGTGGCAGGTCAGCGGCGACGGCGGCAACTACGAGACGGCCAAGGCGGTCGTCGACCTGTCCGCCGCCGGCGGGCAGGTCGTGCTGGAGCTGCGCTTCGCCACGCACAGCCTGGAACACCACCGGCTGCCGGTCCACGAGCGGCAGGCCCTCGCCGAACAGCCGTGGAAGGACTGGGTCGCCTCGCTCCGGCTGCCCACCACGGCGCGGGACATGGTGGCCCGCAGCGCGCTGACCCTGCGGGGGCTCTGCCACGAGGCCACCGGCTCGATCCTCGCCGCCGCGACCACCTCGCTGCCCGAGGAGCTGGGCGGCGTCCGCAACTGGGACTACCGCTACTGCTGGCTGCGGGACGCGGCGATGACCGCGCGGGCGCTGGTCGACCTGGGCTCGGTCGAGGAGGCCGAGGCGCTGCTGCGCTGGGTCGACGGGTGCATCGAGCGCACCGGCGGGCACCCGGAGCGGCTGCACCCGCTCTACACGGTGGACGGCTACGAACTGGGCGCCGAGGCGGTCATCGACACGTTGCCCGGCTACGCCGGCTCCCGGCCGGTCCGCGTCGGCAACCTCGCCAACCACCAGCTCCAGCTCGACGTCTTCGGCCCGGTCGCGGACCTGATCGCCGCCGTCGCCGACGCCCGGGGCTCGGTCCGCGAGGACGAGTGGCGGGTGCTGGAGAACATGGTCGAGGCGGTCCGCCGCCGCTGGCACGAGCCCGACCACGGCATCTGGGAGGCCCGCCTCCCCCCGCGGCACCACATCTTCTCCAAGGTCATGTGCTGGATGACCGTCGACCGGGCGTTGCACGTCGTACGCCAGCACGGCGGCGAGGACCGGCCGGAGTGGGTGGAGCTGCGCGACCGGATCGGCGCCAACGTGCTGGAGTACGGCTGGCACGAGACCGTCGAGGCGTACAGCGTGGCGTACGGGGACGAGGACATGGACGCCTCGTCGCTGTGGATCGGGCTGTCCGGCCTGCTCCCCGGCGACGACCCGCGCTTCCTCTCCACGGTGCTGCGGATCGAGGCGGACCTGCGTAGCGGCCCGGTCGTCTACCGCTACCACTGGGACGACGGCCTGCCGGGGCGCGAGGGCGGCTTCCACATCTGCACCGCGTGGCTGATCGAGGCGTACCTGCGCACCGGGCGGCGTACCGACGCCGAGGAGCTGTTCGCGCAGATGGTGGACACCGCCGGCCCGACCGGCCTGCTCCCCGAGCAGTACGACCCGCTGGCCGAGCGCGGGCTGGGCAACCACCCGCAGGCGTACAGCCACCTCGGCCTGATCCGCTGCGCCCTGCTGCTGGACAACATGCTCAAGCAGTGACCTGACCAGCAAAAACGGCGGCCGGAGACTACGTCTCCGGCCGCCGTCGTTCATCCCACGAGATCAGACCCGACCCGAACCGACCCGAGCCGCCCACGGACGATGCCCACCGGGGATGTCCGGGGAGCCCGCTCGCGGAGGGATCAAGCCTGACCGCCCGGAGCGGGCGGGCTCCCCGGACATCCCTCAAGCTCAGCCCCGGCGAGGGCCGAAACCACATCCCCCAGCACCACCACGGCCGGCGGCCGGAGGTCGGCGGCGACCACGTCGGCGGCCACCGCGCCGAGCGTGGAGCGGAGCACCCGCTGCGAGCCGGTCGTCGCCTCCTGCACCACCGCGGCCGGCGTCTCGGCCGGGCGGCCGTGCGCGACCAGCGTCGCGGTGATCGCGGCGAGGTTCTTCAGCCCCATCAGGACGACCAGCGTGCCGCGCAGCCCGGCCAGCGCGTCCCAGCGGACCAGGGACGCCGGCGAGTCGGGTGCGACGTGCCCGGAGACCACCGTGAACTCGTGGGCCACCGCCCGGTGGGTCACCGGGATGCCGGCCGCGGCCGGTGCCGCGATGGAGCTGGTCACGCCGGGCACCACGGTCACCGGCACGCCTGCCGCCGCGCAGGCCAGCAGCTCCTCGCCGCCCCGGCCGAAGACGTACGGGTCGCCGCCCTTGAGCCGCACCACGAACTTCCCGGCCAGCGCCCGGTCCACCAGGATCCGGTTGATCTCCTCCTGGGCCCGGGACGGCCCGTACGGGATCTTCGAGGCGTCCACGAGTTCCACGTCGGCGCGCAGCTCGTCGAGGAGCAACCCCGGCACCAGCCGGTCGGCGACCACCACGTCCGCCTCGGTGAGCAGCCGCCAACCCTTCACGGTGATCAGCTCCGGGTCGCCGGGCCCGGCACCGACGAGCGCCACCCGCCCGGCTCGGGTGTAAGGAAGGGTCCCTTCCTCTACCGCAGGCGTTAGTAGGGGGCCCTTCCTTACATCCAGCAGGTCGCGGACCGCGTCGCGGACGGCCATCGCCCGGCGCGGGTCGCCGCCGCCGAGCACCGCCACGGTCACCGGCCCGTGCCGGGTCACCGCCGGGGTCCAGGCGGTGGCGGCGGCCCGGTCGTCGGCGCGTACGCAGAAGATGCGGCGCTCGGCGGCGGCGGCGCTGACCGACGCGGCGGCGAGCGGGTCGTCGACCGCGACCTGGACCAGCCACGCGCCGTCCAGGTCGTCGGGGGCGAACCGGCGCGGCGCCCAGTGCAGCCGTCCGGCGTCGACGTGCGACCGCAGCGCCGGGGTCAGCTCCGGCGCGACGAGGAAGACGTCCGCGCCGGCGTCGAGCAGGGCGGGCACGCGGCGGGTGGCCACCGTTCCCCCACCCACCACGACCACCCGCCGGCCGGCGAGCCGCAGGCCCAGGGGGTACGGGTTGTCGCTCACGCCGCCTCCTCGCTCCGGAGCCCGGTGGTTCGGCCGCTCACTTCTCGGACACCCCCGCCGAGTCGAAGGTGGCGACCTCGTGCAGCACCCGGACCGCGCCGGTGACCACCGGCAGCGCGAGCAGCGCGCCGGTGCCCTCGCCGAGGCGCAGCCCCAGGTCGATCAGCGGCTCCAGCCCCAGCCGGCGCAGCGCGACGGTGGCGCCCGGCTCGGCGGAGCGGTGCCCGGCCACCATGGCGGCCACGGCGTGCGGGGCGAGGGCCGCCGCGGCGAGGGCCGCGGAGACCGCGATGACCCCGTCCAGCAGGACCGGGGTCCGTCGGGCGGCGGCGCCCAGGATCAGTCCGGCCAGGGCGGCGTGCTCCAGGCCGCCGACGGCGGCCAGCACGCCCAGCGGGTCGGCCGGGTCGGGGGCGTGCCGGCGCAGCGCGGCGCGCACCACGTCCACCTTGCGGGCGTACGTGGGGTCGTCGACCCCGGTGCCCCGGCCGGTCGTCTCCGCCGGGTCGATGCCGGTGAACGCGGCGATCAGGGCGGCGGCCGGCGTCGTGTTGCCGATGCCCATGTCCCCGGTGAGCAGGATGCCCGCGCCCGCGTCGACCAGCTCGCCGGCCACCCGGATGCCGGTCTCCACCGCCGCCCGGGCCTCGTCCCCGGTGAGCGCGGCCGTGACCGCCAGGTCCCGGGTGCCGGGTCGGACGTTCGCCGCGACCAGCCGGGGCACGTCCCGGGCCGGCGCGGCTCCGGTGGCGCCCGCCCCGGCGGGGTCCGCCGCCGGGGCGTCGGGGACCGGCAGCGGGGTGGCCACGCCGACGTCGACCACGGTGACGGAGGCGCCGGCCTGCCGGGCGAACGCGTTGACCACCGCCCCGCCGGCCAGGAAGTTCCCGATCATCTGCGCGGTCACCTCCTGCGGCCAGGGGGTCACCCCCTGGGCGTGCACGCCGTGGTCGCCGGCGAAGATCGCGACCGCGGCCGGCTCCGGCAGCGGCGGCGGGCAGTGCCCGGCCAGGCCGGCGAGGCGTACGGAGAGCTCCTCCAGGGCGCCGAGCGAGCCGGCCGGCTTGGTCAGGCGCCCCTGCAACTCCCGGGCGGCGGCCATCGCCGGCTCGTCCGGCGGCCGGATCGCCGCGATCGTGGTCTCCAGCATCATGCCTCCAGGATCTCCGCCAGTACCTCGGTGAACGCGTCGGTGGTGGCCGGGTCGCGCACGGCGATCCGCAGCCAGTCCGGCCCGAGACCGGGGAACGTGTCGCCCCGGCGCACCGCCCAGCCGCGCTGCCGCAGGGCGGCCCGCACCTCGGCGGCCCCGGGCAGGTGCACGAGCACGAACGCGCTGGTGGGTCGGCCGGCGACGCGTACGCCGGGCAGGGCCGACAGGCGGGCGACCAGGTGCGCGCGGTCGGCGGCGAGCCGGGCGGCGATGGCGCGCTCGGCCTCGACCGCGACGGGCGTGGCACAGGCCGACGCGGCGGCCAGGGCCGGGGTGGAGACGGCCCACAGCGGCTGGGCGGCGGCCAGCCGCTCCAGCAGCGCGGCCTCGCCGAGCAGGTAGCCGATCCGCAGGCCGGCCAGTCCCCAGGTCTTGGTGAGGCTGCGGACCACCACCAGGCCGGGCAGGTCCCGTCGGGCGGCCAGGGACTCCGGTTCGCCGGCCACCCCCGCCGCGACCGTGGTGTCGGCGAACGCCTCGTCGACCACCAGCACCCGGCCGGGCCGGGCCAGCGCGGCCAGGTCGGCGGCGGGGTGCAGCACGGAGGTGGGGTTGGTCGGGTTGCCGATCATGACGAGGTCGGCGTCGGCGGGCACCCGGGCCGGGTCGAGCCGGAAGTCGTCGCCCGCGTCGAGCAGCACCCGCTCCACCTGGTGCCCGGCCGCGCGCAGCGCCGCCTCCGGCTCGGTGAACTGGGGGTGCACCACCACCGGCCGGCGTACGCCCCGCAGCGCCCGGGCCAGCAGCACGAAGCCCTCGGCCGCGCCCGCGGTCAGCAGCACCTCGGCCGGCGGGCGCCCGTGCCGGGCGGCGACGGCGGCCCGCGCCGGCCCCGGGTCGGGGTACGCGGCGAGGTCGCCGAGGGCGGCGGTGATCGGGTCGGCCAGCCAGTCCGGCATGGCGTCCCGCCGCACGTTGACGGCGAGGTCGACCAGCCCGTCGCCCACCTCGGCGTCCCCGTGGTGGGTGAGGTCGGGCTCGTTTCCCGCGGGGTCGGGTGTGGGCCCCGCGGGATCGGGCGCGGGCCCCGCGGGATCGGATCCGGGCCCGGCGGGATCGGGTCCGGGTCCGGCGGGATCGGGTCCGGGCCCGGCGGGATCGGGTCCGGGTCCGGCGGGATCGGGTCCGGGTCCGGCGGGATCGGGTCCGGGTCCGGCGGGATCGGGTCCGGGTCCGGCGGCGGGGAGGGTCTCGGTCGGCTGACCACGCATGTCCGCGATCCTGCCGGGAAGGCGGCGCACGGGACAGCGGATCCCGGCGTGGGACGCGTCACCACACGGGCGTTTATGAATATTTCTCAGGTACGAATCGGAATTGTCATAACTTGGCCCTGTGAGCAACCGACCCCTTGCTGCCGCTGGTCGTCTCGTTCCCCTTCTCCGCGCCGGGCTGATCGCCGGCATCGTGGTCGCCGCCGTGGCGTACCCGGTGGCCGCCGCCACCGGCCTCGGCGCAAAGGTCACGGCGCACGCCATGGAGCACAAGACCAAGATCCTCACCACCGCGCTGCCGGCCGAGACGTCGTACCTCTACGCGCCCGACGGCAAGACGGTGCTGACGATGTTCTACGAGGAGTACCGGCAGTACACGAAACTGGCGGACATCTCGCCGAACATGCAGCAGGCGATCGTCGCCGCCGAGGACAACCGCTTCTACCAGCACCGGGGCGTCGACCCGAAGGGCGTCGCCCGCGCCTTCGTGGCCAACGCCCGTTCCAGCGGCGTCTCCCAGGGCGCCTCCACCCTCACCATGCAGTACGTCCGGATGGCGCTGCGCGACAGCGCGAAGACGCCGAAGGAGGTGCAGGAGGCCACCCAGCAGACCAGCCTGCGCAAGGTCCGGGAGATGCGGATGGCGCTGGACCTGGAGAAGGAGCTGAGCAAGGAGCAGATCCTCGAGCGCTACCTCAACTCCGCCTACTTCGGGCACCGGGCGTACGGCATCTACGCGGCCAGCGAGATCTTCTTCTCCAAACCCCCGAAGGACCTCACGCCGGTCGAGGCGGCCACCCTCGCCGGGCTGGTGAAGTCCCCGTCCGAGTACGACCCGGCCAGCTCGGACCAGAAGGACGCCACCGGCCGGCGCAACTACGTGCTGGACCGGATGAGCCAGCTCGGCTACCTCTCGCCCGACGACGTGGCGCAGGCCAAGACCGAGCCGATCCGGCTGAAGCTGACCTACCCGCCGAACGACTGCGCGTCGGTGCCGGAGAAGTGGAACAGCTGGGGCTTCGCCTGCGACTACCTGAAGAACTGGTGGAGCGCGCAGCCCGCGTTCGGGGAGAACCGGCTGGAACGGATGGACAAGCTGCGCCGGGGCGGCTACCGGATCGTGCTCAGCCTGGATCCGAAGATCCAGGCAGCCGCCGAGCAGAACGTCGGCAGCAAGGAGAACACCGGCAGCCCGTTCGCCAACGGCATCGTGGTCTCCGAGCCCGGCACCGGACGGGTGAAGGCGATGGCGGTGAACCGGACGTACTCGCTGAAGCTGGACGAGAACCCGCCCAGCTCCAACCCCGAGGCCGGGCCGAACGTCAAGGCGAACTACCCCAACACGGTGGCGCCCCTGCTCGGCGGCGGCGACCTGCCGGGCTACCAGGCCGGTTCGACGTTCAAGATGTTCCCCATGCTGGCCGCGCTGAACGCGGGCATGCCGCTGTCCACCTCGTTCAACGCCCCGTACCGGTACCGCTCCGAGGTCTACGACGGCTGGGCGCCGTCCAACGCCAGCGGCGCGATGTCCGGTAACCAGACCATGTGGTCCGGCTTCGGCAAGTCGGTGAACACGTACTTCGTGTGGCTGGAGGAGCAGGTCGGCGCCGACAAGGCGGTCCGCCTCGCCGAGCAGCTCGGGCTGCGCTGGCGCACCGACGTCGACCGGGAGCACGCCTCCCCGGCCAAGGCGAAGACGTGGGGCGCGTTCACCCTGGGCGTCTCCGACGCCACTCCGCTGGAGATGGCGAACGCGTACGCCGCCATCGCCGCGGACGGCCGGTACTGCGAGGCGATCCCCGTGCAGGCGATCTACAACCGGGACGGCACGCCGACCACCTGGAAGACCGCCTCCGGGATCGAACGCGAGGTCGCCAAGCCGCGCTGCCGGCAGGTGGTGAACGCCGACGCGGCCCGGGCCGCCACCGACGCCGCCCGCTGCCCGACGGGCGACACCCCCGCCCGCGGGAGCTGCGGCGGCTGGTCGACGGCGGACAGCGTACGGGGCACGGTCGGCCGGCCGGTCGCGGGCAAGACGGGCACCACCGACAGCACCCGGTCGGCCTGGTTCGTCGGCTACACCCCGGAGCTGGCGGCGGCGAGCTTCATCTCCGACCCGGACAACCCGTTCAACGCGGTCGGCGACGGCCAGTCCCAGATCCCGATCGCCGCGGTCGCGGAGACCCTCCGTGATGCGCTCAAGGGACAGCCCACCCGCCAGTTCACCCCGCCCTCGGACCGCATCGTCGGCTGACCACCGGCCCCCGCCCCCACCGTCGGCGGGGGCGGGGGCGGGGGCCGGGCGGGTCGGCGGGGGTCGGGCGGGTCAGCGGAGGTCGGCGGCGACGAAGGACCAGACCTCCAGGTCGACCCGGCCGCCCCGGACGAAGCCGGCGTTGCGCAGCAGGCCCTCGTAGCTGAACCCGGCCTTCTCGGCGACCCGGCGGGAGGCCAGGTTGCCGGGGGCGACGCGCAGCTCGACGCGCTGGAAGCCGTGTTCGAGGATCAGCGCGATGGCGAGCGCGTCGACCGCCTCGGCGGCCAGCCCGAAGCCCCGCGCGTGCGCCGCCATCGCGTAGGAGACCTCGGTGCACCGGGCGCCCCAGTCGGTGCGCCGGGTCCACAGGCAGCCGACCACCCGGTCGTCCTCGCGGCGCACCACCGCGTAGTGGTCGCCGTCGCCGCTGTCGCGCCGCTGCCGGGCCAGGTCGGTGCACCAGGCCAGCCCGTCGATCTGGCCGGACGTGTCGACCAGCGGCAGCCACCGCTGGGTCTGCCGGTCGGCGAAGACCTCGTCGGCCTCCTTCGCGTCGGCGGCGGTCAACGCACGCACCTCCGTGCGGGGCGTGGAGACCGTCAGCGCCGGGAACCGGCGCACCGCCACCTGGCCGATCACGCGGGCACCCCGCCGGGCCGGGCGGTCGCGAACTCGGCCGCCGCCGCCACCGCCGCGTCGACCAGCCGGGCGGCGAGCTGCGGGTACGCCGCCCAGTGCACGGTGAGCTGGGAGGCGTGCACGCCCCGCCAGACGAAGCCCTCCGGGGACCCGCCGTCCCAACTCCAGGCCGCACGCGCCCCGGCGCGCGGGGTGAGCACGGCGCGGTGCTCCTTGTACCCGGCCACCACCGTGCCCGCCGGCGCGACCACGCTGTCGGTCAGCGCGGTCGCCTCCCGGTAGCCGACGACCAGGCCGTCCCGGCTGGTCCCGACCGCGTCGAGCACCCCGCACATGGGCAGCCCGTCCAGCTCCCGGGCCAGCCAGAGCAGGCCGGCGCCCTCGGCGACGACCGGCCGCCCGGTGCGGGCCAGCTCGGCCACCGCAATGCAGAGCCGGCGGTTGGCGGAGAGCTGCTCCGCGTACGACTCGGGGAGCCCGCCGCCGACGACCAGCGCGCCGGTGCCGGCGGGCAGCGCCTCGTCGTGCAGCGGGTCGACCGTCACCACCTCGGCGCCGGCCGCCCGGAGCAGCTCCGTGGTCTCGGCGTGGCCGTAGCTGCCGCCCGCCGCCCCGGCGACCGCGACGACCGGGCGCGGGCCGGCGGCGGGCCGGTCGGCCCCGGGCGACCACGGCGGCGTCGGCAGCGGCGGGGCGGAGCGGGCCAGCCCCAGCAGCCGGTCCAGGTCGACCGTGGCGGCGACCGCCTCGCCGAGCCGGCGTACGGCGCGGGTGGCCTCGCCGATGCGGGCGAGCGCGGGCACCGCCCCGTGCCGGCGCGACGGCAGCACCGCCGGCAGGTCGTGGCGGCGCAGCACCCCGTAGACCGGTACGCCGATGTCGTCGAGCGCCGCGCGCAGCAGCTCCTCGTGCCGCGCCGAGGCCACCCGGTTGAGGACCACCCCGCCGAGCCAGAGCTGCTCGTCGTACGCCCGGAAGCCGTGCACCAGGGCGGCCACCGACTGCCCCATCGCGGCGACGTCGACCACCAGCACGACGGGGCTGCGCAGCGCGGTCGCCACGGCGGCCGTCGACTCGCTCTCCGGACGGCCGGCGAGGCTGTCGTACAACCCCATGCTGCCCTGCACCAGCGCGAGCCCGGCGCCCGACGCCCCGTGGGCGACCAGCGGGGCGATCCGGTCGGCGCCGACCAGCCGGGGATCGAGGGTGCGACCGGGGCGGCCCGCGGCCAGCCCGAGGTACGCGGCGTCGACGTGGTCCGGGCCGATCTTGAACCCGGCGACGTCGACGCCCCGGTCGGCGAGCGCCGCGAGCAGCCCGATCGCCAACGTGTTCTTGCCGTGGCCGGAGGACGGCGCGCTGAGCACCAGGCGCGGCACGACGGTCATCATCGACTCCCTGCGGGGCGGCGGGGGTACCCTGCGGCGGGCCGACCGCGCGGTCCGCCCGCGTGACGATAGCCGACGCGGGCGGCGGGTGGCCGCCGCCGAGCGGGCCTGTCGGGCGCGCGGCGCCGGGGGCGGACCGGGGCCGCCGAGACCGGTGGCCGGCGCGGATCGGGGCCACCGAGGTCAGTGGCCCGGAGCACAGGGGTAGCCTCGTGGTCGTGTACCGGTTCCTGCTGACGCCGCGCTGGCTGGGCATCCTCGCGCTGACCCTGGTCGCCGCGGCGGTGATGGTGCTGCTCGGCAACTGGCAGCTGGACCGCTACCACGGGCGTACGGCGATCAACGAACGGATCGACGCCGGCCTGCGGATGGACCCGCTCCCGCTGCGCGACGTGCTGCCCGCCCCGACCGGCGGCAGCGGCACGGCCGGCCCCGCGCCCGCCGAGGACAGGTCCTGGACCAAGGTCACCGTGACGGGCCGGTACGACTCCGCGAACGTCGTCCTGGTCCGGGGCCGCGCCGTGGAGCGCACGGTCGGCTTCGAGGTGGTCACCCCGCTCGTACTGGCCGACGGCACGGCGGTGCTGGTGGACCGGGGTTGGATCCCGCCGGCCCCGGGCGGTGACGCGACCGTCCAGCCGGACGTGCCGCCCGCCCCCACCGGTGAGGTCACCGTGACGGGCCGGGTGCACCTGAGCGAGAGCGGCTCGGTCGGCGTCACCCGGCGCGACGGCAAGCTGGAGACCCGGCGGATCGGCGTGCCCCGGCTGGCCCAGGAGCTGCCGTACCCGGTGCACGGGGCGTACCTGCTGCTGGACGAGCAGACCCCGGCGGCCGACCCGACCTTCAAGGACGTGCCGGTCGGGCACACCAACAACTGGCAGAACTTCGGCTACGTCGTGCAGTGGTGGATCTTCGCCGCGATGACCCTCTTCGGCTACGGCTGGGTGGCCCGCCGGGAGGCCCGCCGGCTGGCGGGCGTGGGGCAGGAGCGGCCCACCGACCGCGCCGCGGAGCCGGCGTCGCACAGCGTCGCCTGAGCGGTGCGGTCCGCCGCGCCGGTTCCGGTCGTTGGACGGACGATCCGCGATTCCTCGGCCGCGCCGGTCCCGTTGTAGGGTCCGTCAATGATCAATCTGCGTGGGGGTTCGCGGTGACCCCTGATCCCACCATGCCGCTGCCGCCCTCGGAGCCGGCGACTCAGCCGCACCCGACGACCGATCCCTGGGCACCCGCCCCGGTCTCGACCGGCCACCAGGCGCCGCCGGCAGCGCCGCACCACCTCGCACCGCCGCTCCCGGGCCCGGACTCCGCCCCACCGGCCCAGCCCTACTCCGCCCCACCGGCAGCCGCGCAGTACTCCGCCCCACCAGCCCAGCCCTACTCCGCCCCACCGGCAGCCGCGCAGTACTCCGCCCCACCAGCCCAGCCCTACTCCGCCCCACCGGCAGCCGCGCAGTACTCCGCC